>DASYUH010000035.1 GCA_036001465.1 Candidatus Polarisedimenticolia bacterium | reverse complement strand
CGCGGGGTTCCAGTACCACCGGGAATACGGGACGGTGAGCAACCCGATCCAGCTGCTGCCGGGGTCGTACAACGTGACGGTGACCGCGGTGGTGAACGGCCATCGGATGAAGAGGACGGTCGGGTTCGACGTGACGACGTGTGGCTTCAACCCGACCATCGTGGTCAACTTCTAGCGGCAGTCCGGGCTTTGGGCCGGGTCGGCGCCCTGCGCATTACAAGGCGCCGACCCGGGGCGCGGTCACGACGGGCATGTCGCGCGGAGGGGCGCGCGACGCCCTGCGGGTGTGCGGCCGTGTCGTGTGACTGAATGAAGGCTAGTCTGGGACGTGTCCTGAAGCCGGTGGCCATTCTCATCGCCATCGGGGTGCTTGCGGGGATCGCCGGTCTGTCCGGGCCTGTCGCCCCGGGGGCTGTCGCAGCCTCCCCGTCACCCGCGTCCACCCTGCCACCCCTCCTGACGTTCGAAGAGAGGGTCGAAGGGCAGGAGGCCATCGAGCGGGTCTACTACGCGCACCAGATCGGGGCGTCGCGGCCGTTCGAGGAGGCCGTGCCGCGCCGGGTGGTCGTAGAGCGGGTGCGCGACTCCCTCAGGCTGTCGATCGCCCTGGCGCGCTTCTGGAAGATCGAGGTGACCGCCAAGGCTCTCGCCCGCGAGCTTCACCGCATCGCCCGCAGCACCCGGCTCCCCGATCGCCTGCAGGAGATCTACACCGCACTGGGCCGCGACCCGGTGCGGATCCAGGAGTGCTTCGTCCGCCCGATCCTGGTCGAGCGCCAGGCGCGCAGCTTCTTCGCCAGCGATCGGCGCATCCACTCAGCGGCCTACGAGGAGGCTGTGGCGCTGCGCTCGCGGCTGGTGGGCGGCGACCTCGATCCACGCGCCGTGCACCCGGGCCGCTCGGTGACGGAGGTCGTCCGCAGGGTGCCCGTCGCCTCGGCGTACCCGGTCCCGGCCCCGGAGGGCCCCCTCCATCCGGCGCCGGATCGTGCGGACTCGGCCTTGCCTCCGAACCCGTCTGCCGCTGTGCGCGTGGTCCTGGATGACGACCGCTTCCGCCTGTGGCGAGAACGGGCGCCCGGGGCGGTGGGGGAGATCTCTCCTGTGGTCGAAGGGCCGGAGTCGTTCACCGTGGTCGCCCTCCTCGATGAGGAGCCGGGTCGCTTCCGGGTGGCAACGTACATCATCCCGAAGATCACCTGGGACGAATGGTGGGGGAAGACGTCACCGGAGCTCGATGAGGGCGCGGTGCCTTCGGTGGCCGATCCCTCGCTTGCGCTGCCCCCCGCATCTCCGGCGCCTCCAGACTCTGCGCCGGTGCCCACCGCACCGGTCCCGGACGCTGCGATCTGCCCAGCGGACGACACCTGGGATAATGCATCGCTCTACGGCGTGCCCGAACCGCGCGCGGACCATACCTCGATCTGGACCGGCAGCCTCATGATCGTGTGGGGTGGGTATGGCGGATCGTTCTTCAACAGCGGCGGCCGGTACGACCCGCTGACCGACACCTGGACTTCGATGACGAACGCGGGCGCGCCGTCGCCGCGCAGCCTGCACACTGCGGTCTGGACCGGCAGCCGGATGGCCGTGTGGGGCGGGGCGGACGATTCGGGGTCACTCGATACCGGCGGCCTGTACGATCCCGCGGGCGACACCTGGGCCGGCATGACGACCAGCAGAGCCCCCTCGGCGCGCAGCCTGCACACGGCCGTATGGACCGGCAGCGTCATGGTGGTCTGGGGCGGCTCGGACGGATCCTCCTCCCTGCTCACCGGAGGTCGTTACAATCCGACCCTCGACCGATGGGATACGACATCGACGTCCAACGCGCCGCCGGCGCGTGACGGACACACCGCCGTGTGGACCGGCAGCATCATGGTGGTGTGGGGCGGGAGCGGGAGCGGCGGGATCCTGAATTCGGGTGGCCGGTACGACCCGGCCGCCGACAGCTGGCTGCAGCCGGCGGTCTCCACCAGCAACGCCCCGGTACCGCGCAGCCTGCACACGGCCGTGTGGACCGGGAGCCGCATGGTGGTCTGGGGCGGCCAGGACGGATCGTCGACGGGGCTCGACAGCGGCGGACGCTATGACCCGGGCATGAACCAATGGTCTCCGACCGCGACCCTCGACGCGCCGGCGCCACGCTCGGGGCATACAGCGATCTGGACGGCGAGCAGGATGGTGGTGTGGGGTGGCCGCAACAGCTCAGGGCCCGACGACTCCGGCGGCCTCTACGACCCGTCCGGGGACACCTGGTCGCCTCTTCCGACGCTCAACGCGCCGGTGGCCCGCAACGGGCATACGGCGATCTGGACCGGCGCCGTCATGATCATCTGGGGCGGTTCGTCGGGGTCGGCGGGCGGGCTCAACACCGGCGGGCGCTACGATCCTGTCGCCAACGCATGGACGCCGACGCTCACCAGCACCGCTCCATCGGCGCGTTACGGTCACACAATGATCTGGACCGGGACCGTCATGGTGGTCTGGGGTGGAACGAACGGCGCTTCGGTCGCGAACACCGGCGGGCGCTACGACCCCCTCACCGATTCATGGCTCCCCACCTCGACTGCGCTGGCGCCTTCCGCCCGGGCCTACCACACGGCGGTCTGGGCCGGGAACGTGATGCTCATCTGGGGCGGGCAGAGCTTCGCCTACCTCGGCTCCGGTGGCCGTTACGATCCGCTGCATGACACCTGGAGCTCCATGGCGGCCGCAGGAGCGCCTTCCGCCCGCGCCTATCACACGGCGGTCTGGACGGGGAGCGTGATGGTCGTGTGGGGCGGGTACGACATCTCGTTCCTGAACAGCGGGGGACGGTACGACCCGGCGGCGAACATCTGGGCATCCCAGCCGATGTCCCTGACCGGCGCGCCGGCAGGACGCTATCTGCATACGGCGGTCTGGACGGGGGGCCGGATGTTGGTCTGGGGAGGCTATGCCGGCGTCGCGCTGGGCAGCGGCGGTGAGTTCGACCCAGTCGGCAACTCCTGGACCGCACTCCCGACGACCGGCGTTGCTCCGGCGCCACGCTTCAATCACACGGCGGTCTGGACCGAAAGCGTGATGGTGATCTGGGGCGGGATCGGAGCCACACATCTCAACGACGGAGGGCGTTACGATCCGATGCAGAGGATCTGGTCGGCGACCTCGACCACCGGCGCACCGCCACCGCGAGCGGAGCACACCGCGGTCTGGACCGGGACACGCATGCTGGTGTGGGGCGGGCAGGACGCCTCGTCGGCGCTCGACGGCGGCGCCCGCTACAATCCTGCCCAGGATGTCTGGGAGTCTCTCTCGAGCGTCGGCGCCCCGTCGGCGCGCTCTTCCCACCGCGCCGTCTGGACCGGAGGCTCGATGATCGTGTGGGGCGGGCAGGACGCCGTATCGACTCTCAGTACCGGCGGGCGGTACGCGCTCGGTCTTCAACTTGATCGGGACCAGGACGGCGTGCAGTCTTGCGGCGACTGTGACGACGCAAACGGTCTCGTCTGGGCGGCGCCCGGCGAAGCGCTTGACCTGCGCTTCGCCGCCGACTCAAAGACTCTGTCCTGGACTCCCCCCGCCGACTTCGGCGGATCTTCGGTCCAATACGACAGCCTCCGTTCGCCAAGCGCCGCTGATTTCGTCACCGGCACGGTCTGCGTCGAAACGAACGACGGGTCTGACACCGCGACGGTCGATCCGGAGACGCCTGCTCAAGGAGCCGCCTTCTTTTACCTGGTACGGGGGGAAAACGCCTGCCCTTCCAGAATGGGCTCGCTCGGGTCCGCCTCGGACGGAACGCCCCGTATTGCCCGGAGCTGCCCCTGAGCCGACTCCCCAGAATCGATGCCGCCCTCCGCGGGCGACCCGATCCCGAATGCGGCGCCCTGTCCGACGCCTCCGTAGCGTCGTCCGCCCCCGCCGGCACGCCCGAATCCTCCGTGAGCCAACCCTCCTCTGACGGCGGGATGGCGGCGGGCCGTGCGTGATACTGTTCCCCGTTCTTCGTCGCGAACGTACGGGAGCGCCCGCCCGTGACCCAGTCGCCAGTCGATCACCGCGCAGGGCGGATGACGTCGGTCCGCTGGATCATCCTCGTCCTGCTCTTCGTCTCCAGCTTCGTGGCGTACGTGCTGCGGACGAACATGTCCATCGCCGGCGAACGGATGATGGCGGACCTCGGCCTGACGCACATCCAGCTCGGCATGGTGCTGGCGTCGTTCGCGTGGGGCTACGCGATTTTCCAGTTCCCCGGCGGCGTGTACGGCGACGCCGTCGGCAGCCGGAGGGCGCTGACGCACATTGCCATCGCGTGGGGAGCGCTGAACCTGCTCGTGGGTCTGGTCCCCGGCCCGAGGCTTGCGTCTCCCGCCGTCATCCTCGCCGCCCTGATCGGGGCCCGGTTCCTGATGGGCGTGGCGCAGGCGCCCCTCTTCCCGGTCCTCGGGGGAGGCACGATCTGCAACTGGTTCCCGGTCTCTGGATGGGCGTTTCCGAACGGATTGAGCAATGCCGGCCTGACTCTGGGATCGGCGGCGACCGGCCCCCTGATCGCGTGGTTGATGGAATCGGTCGGGTGGCGCCTGTCGTTCATCCTCACGGCCCCCCTGGCGATCCTGACGGCCGGATACTGGTGGTGGTACGTCCGGGACCGCCCGGCGGAGCATCCGGGCGTCGGCCAGGAGGAGCTGGCGCTGATCGATGCGGATCGGCCCAACCGGTCGAGCCCGGAGGCGGGCGCCACATGGATGCTGGTGCTGAAGGACCGCGAGATTCTGCTGCTGACCGCCAGCTACTTCTGCAGCAACTACGTCTTCTACCTGTTCTTCAACTGGCTGTTCATCTATCTCGTCGAGAGCCGCGGATTCAAGGTCCTTGAGGGGGGCTTCTACGCGGCGGCCCCCTGGATCGCCGGAGCGTTCGGCGCTCTCGCCGGCGGGGCGATCTGCGACGGGCTGGGCCGCCGCATCGGGAAGCGCTGGGGCTGCAGGCTGCCGTCCATCGTCGGTCTGGCGCTCACGGCGGCGTTCATCGTGGCCGCGGCGACCGCCGCCAATCCGCGTGTCGCCGTCGTCTACCTGTCCCTGTGCCTCGGCTGCCAGCAGGTGACCGAGGGGTCGTTCTGGGCCGCGACGATTTCGGTGTCCGGGAGGCACGCGTCGACCGCCTGCGGCGTCCTGAATACGGGAGGGAACGTGGTCGGCGGCATCGGCGCCCTGCTGGTCCCGCTGACCGTCGAGACGCTGGGCTGGGAGGCGGCTCTCGCCACCGGGTCGATCTTCGCCATCGTCGGCGCCCTCCTGTGGTTCTGGATCCGCGCCGACCGGGTGCGGGAGGCGCTGGGGTGACCGCGGCGATCCCTCTTCTCACCATCCTCCTCCTGGGTGCGTTCCTGCTTGCGCTCTTCCTGAGGGACCGCGTCCCCGCCGTGGCGCGCCATGAAGCGACCCTGATCGGAATCCTGGCGGCCGTCGCGCTGCTCCCCCACGTCGCCTTCGTCGCCCGGGAAGGCTTCAACCTCAACGAGTTCTTTCACTACTATGTCGGCACCAAGTACTTCCCCGAGGTGGGCTATTCGGGGCTCTACGAGGCCACGGTCGTCGCCGATTACGAGGATGACCCGTCCTCCCTGGACCCGGACCTTCAGGTCAGGTCGCTCCGGTCCTACCAGATGGAGCCCCGCCCCTCCGTCATCGCGCGCGCGGACGCGATTCGCGCCCGTTTCTCCCCGGAGCGCTGGGAGGCATTCCGGCGCGACATCGCGTATTTCCGCGAGGTGGACGGAGTCCTCTGGAAGGTGGGCGAGTCCCTGCAGGATCATGGTTACAACGGCTCCCCCCTGGTCACGGCGATCCTGGGCGGCCTCGCCAGGCAGCCCTTTCTCTCGAGCCCGCGTTACATCCGTCTCGCAGCATGGCTGGACGTGGCCCTGGTCGTCCTCGCGGGAGTCATCCTGTCGTTCTGGGTCGGCCCCGGCACAGGCGCCCTGTTCATCTTTCTCTGGGCGGTCAACCCGTTCAACGACGCGGCCTACACCGGCGGGGCCTACCTTCGTCACCTGCATCTTCTTGCTCTCCTGGTCGCCATCCTGGCCTATGCCAGGGGTCGCATGGCGTTGAGCGGCGGAGCCTTCGCGGTGGCGGGCCTCCTGCGCGTGTTTCCCTGCATCCTGATCGCGGGCCTTGCGGTCCAGAATCTGATCCATCGCGACCGCCGCCTCCTTCTCCGGCGCCATGCGCCCCTCTTCGCGGCCGTGGTGGCCACCGCCCTCATCGTGATCGCGGCGACGTCGCTCCTGCACACCCCGGACGGGGAGAACGCCTGGGTTGAATTCACTCAGAAGATCTCCCTGCACAGCCAGAGACTCTCGGTGAACGTCCTCGGCCTGAGCTACCTTTTCTTCTACAAGGACGATC
Source organism: Candidatus Polarisedimenticolia bacterium (assembly GCA_036001465.1). Lineage (NCBI taxonomy): Bacteria > Pseudomonadati > Acidobacteriota > Candidatus Polarisedimenticolia > Candidatus Polarisedimenticolia bacterium. The sequence continues at coordinate 10,607 of DASYUH010000035.1, read as the reverse complement.
ACAACGTGGCGGCAATCGAGCGCGCCTGGGAGGAGGGCAGGGCCATCGACTGGGCGGCCGAGGCGGGCAAGACGCTCGCCGCGAACCGTGGTCCCTGCCTGGGTGTGATCGCCGTCCTGGCGGCGGCGCTCCTGGTCCTGCTCCGTCGCGGCCGGCCCGACGACGGCCTGTTCGCGGGCGTGGTCCTGGTATTCGCCTGCCTCCACCTGGCCCATTACGACTACGCCGTGCTCGCCCTCGTCCCCTTCATCTTCCCGGAACGCCGCGACGCGCTCGTGGCCCTGACCGGTTTCTGGATCGCCGTCGCGGCGGCGCGCTTCCTCCCGCAGGCGGCCGCCATCCCCGATTTTCGCTTCTTTGTCCTGAGCGCGCTGACGGCTCTCTATTTCGCGGTCATGCTGGCGCTGCGCCTCCGGGACCGGGGCGCGGCAAGCGGCGGGGCGGGACGATCGGAAGCCGCGGTCAGCCCGAGCCGGCGCGGGCCCCCAGCGATTCGTCGCCGGCCCGGTGGATCAGGAGCTGCTCGAACTCCAGGGCCGGCAGGGGCCGGCCGAACAGGTATCCCTGCATGATGTGACAGCCCTCCTGGAACAGCATGGTGCGCTGCTCCGGGGTCTCGACGCCCTCCGCGATCACCTCGAGACCGAGGCCGCGCGCCATGCCGATCACCGCGGCGACGATGGCGGCGGTGCCGCGGTCGGCGACGATCTCGTGGATGAACGACTGGTCGAGCTTCAGGCGGTCGATCGGGAAGCGCCTGAGGTAGCTCAGGGACGAGTAGCCGGTCCCGAAGTCGTCCACCGCGATCCGCGCCCCCATCGTCTTGAGCATCTTCAGGGTATCCACCGTCTCTTCGGCGCTGCGCATCAGGACGCTCTCGGTGATCTCGAGCTCGAGCCGGTGGGGATCGAGCCCGATTCCGCCGAGCGCCTGCTCGATCATCTTCGCCAGGTTCCTCTCGCGGAACTGGCGGCCGGAGATGTTGATCGCCACGACCACGGATCCATGCCCCGCCTTCTGCCAGGCCAGGGCCTGGGCGCTCGCCGTGCGGAGCACCCAATCACCGATCGGCAGGATCAGGCCGGTTTCCTCGGCCAGCGGGATGAACTCCGAGGGGGAGACCAGTCCGAGGACCGGGTGCCGCCAGCGGACGAGGGCCTCCGCGCCGACGATCGACCAGGTGCGCACGTCGATCTGCGGCTGGTAATACAGCTGGAACTCCTCGCGCTCCAGGGCCCTGCGGAGCTTGTTCTCGAGAGTCAGTCGCTTCACCGCCGTGACGTTCATCGACTGGCTGAAGAACTGGCAATTGTTCCGCCCGGCCTCCTTGGCCTGATACATCGCCGCGTCCGCGTTCTTGAGGAGCGTCTCGAGATCGGTCCCGTCCTGCGGGAAGAGGCTGATTCCGACGCTGGCGGAGATGAAGACCTCCTGCTCGTCCAGGCGAAACGGCAGCTGCAGGGCCTCGAGAATGCGCTTCGCGACCGTGGCCGCGTCCTCGCCGCGGGTGATGTTCGAGATCGACACGATGAACTCGTCCCCTCCGAGGCGGCAGACGTCTTCGTTGGTGCCCGACAGGTCGCCGCGGGCGATGGCATCGCTGCTGCGCAGGCTCTTGCGCAGGCGTTCCGCGACCGCCTGCAGAAGCCGGTCGCCCACGCCGTGCCCGAGCGTGTCGTTGATCTGCTTGAACCGATCGAGATCGAGGAAGAGCACCGCGTGAAGGCCGCCCCGCCGCCTCACGTTCTCCAGCGTCACGCCGAGCTTCTCGAGGAAGAGCCTCCGGTTCGGCAGGAGGGTGAGGCCGTCGTAATAGGCCAGGATGCGGATCTGGCCCTCGGCCCGCTTCCGTTCGGTGATGTCCTGGGTCGTGCCGACCATCCGGACGGCGGTGCCGGACCGGTCGAACAGAATCTCGGCCTCCTCGTGAACGAAGCGCTCCGCCCCGTCCGGTGCGGCCACGCGAAAGTCGAGGCTGTACGGCCTGGAGCCGCGCAGGGCCTCGACGATGGCGCGGGACACCATCTCCCGATCGTCGACGTGGATGCGATCGAGCAGGCGATCGCGTCCCGGGGCCGCCGGGCCCGGGATCACCGAGTACAGGCGGTACATCTCCTCCGACCAGTGCACCGTGCCCGACTGGACGTCCCACTCCCAGTTGCCGAGGCGGGCGATGCGCTGCGCCCTCGCCAGCCGCTCTTCGCTGCGGACGAGGCGGTCGAGATTGCTCTTGGCGTGCAGCATGTAGCGGACCCGGTGATCCAGGATCGGCATGCTGATCGGCTTCAGGGCGAAATCGGTGGCGCCGGCCTCACGCGCCCGGCTGACCGACTCGAGATCGTCCAGGCTGGTGAGAATCAGGATCGGGGTCGTCTCGCTGCCGGGCAGGCACCGGATCGCGGCGCAGGCCTCGAACCCGTCCATCTCGGGCATGTTCACGTCGAGAAGGATGAGCTCGGGCCTCCGGCTTCTGCAGAGCTCGACCGCCTGCGCGCCGTTCTCGGCCTCGATCACCCTGAAGCCCTTGTGCTCCAGCGCTCCGCGCAGAAATTGGCGCACGGCCGCCTCGTCGTCCACGACGAGGATCAAGGGGGCCTCCGACGAACGGGCCTCGGGCGGGACGGTTCCCTCCATGTCGGCAGAATCTAAGCGCCCGGCCGGGGGCATTCAAGCAGGGCCTATCATTATTAAGGCCGGTATTAAGAAGGCGGGTGTTATTGCGGCCCGTGGGAGGGCGCCCGAGTGAGACTTTGGCCCGGATTCGGGGCCCGGCGGTCACCGCTCGGCGTTTTTTGTAATCGGCGCCCTGATGGACGGCCCCCTCCAGGCCTGGGACGATCGGACCGGCTCCTAGGATCCGCCGGCGGTATCCGGCCCGGGGCGGGCCGGGTCCCCGGGCCAGGAGAGCGCGTACAGGCCGACGGCGAGGTACAGGAGCCCGGACAGGCCGACGGTGAACGAGACCAGCTCGAGAAACCCCCCCAGGATCGACCCGAGAATGTTCGAGCCGAGGGCGCGGGGCGCGTCCCGAGCTCCGCGGAACGACGCGGCGAACACCATTCCGGCGAACCCGAGCGGCAGCGTGTAGAGGAGGACCGCCCAGAGCCTGCCCATCGGCAGGGCTGTCAGCGTCCCGGGCCCGAGAACGGCCCCGGCGATCAGGCTCGCGAACAGGGGGCCGTACAGGATGCGGCCGCGCGCCCATGACGGGCGGACGCTCACGACAAGGTTGGCCAGCAGGACGGCGAGAAGCACGCCGCTGATCACCCAGGCATTGACGGTCCAGGTCGTGCCGAACACCAGGGCCAGCTTGCTCACGTTGTGGACCTCGACCAGCAGGAACGCCGCCCCCAGGAAGAAGAAATGCCGATCCAGGGGAAGGCCCCCTTCCGCGCTCCGCTCCGGCCGCAGCATCAGCCCGACGATGACGAAGCACAGGGCGAGCAGGGGAACCGCCAGCAGCAGCATCGGGGTGGGGACGATTCGCCTCTGCGCGAAGAGAAAGGGCCAGTCGTCGGTCGACGGCGGGGGCGGCGAGACTTCATCTGGCTCCCAGTTTCCCTGCCGCCCGATCACCGCGGCGAGGCCGCGGATCTCCGGAACGTCGGTCGCGATGTAGTAGGCCTGGACCACGCCCCGATCGTCCCGTACGAAGTACGAGACCGGCGGCTCCCCGAACGCGAGCCTCAGGTTCTCGATGAAGCGGGTGGCCACCCAGTCCTGGGTGATCCAGAACGAGACGAAGAGCGCGCCTCCCGGATCGAGCAGCCGCCTGCAGTTGCGAAAGCTCTCCACGGTGTAGATGTAGTTGTCGAGACGGAGGTTGGTGTAGCCCGACAGCGCCGTGTGGGCGTCCAGGTGGCTGAAGACGATCAGGTCGAACCGCTCCCGGGTCGTCTCCACGAAATGGCGGGCGTCGTCGATGACGATCTGAACCCGCGGGTCCTGGTAGGGCCTGTCGGGGTGGAGAGTCCTGCCGATCCGGTAGATTTCCGGATCGATCTCGACGGCGACGACCCGCTCGGCTCCGGCCTGGAGGGCCGCGGACGCGTCGTTGCCGGCCCCCGCGCCGACGATCAGGACCCGGGAGGCGTGCCCATGCAGCCTGTAGGGAAGGCGCCATCGATCGACGCCGGCGCGCCCCCAGGGCAACGACTCGGAGCCGACCGGGAACATGAACATGTACCCGGTCCCATTGACCGTGACCAGCCTCGACCCGTCCGGCTTCCGGGTCACTTCGAGCTTGTGGTACGGCGACCAGATCGTGCCGGCCTGGGGCGGCAGCGCGACGAGGAGCAGGGCGGCTCCGGCCAGGGCGGCGCCGCGCGACTTCCAGCCTTGCAGAAACGGTGCCGTGCCCAGGAGCACCACGAGGAACCACGCCAGGGGAGGAAGCGCCAGTTGCGACACGAGCGCGAACCCCAGGATTCCCGCCAGGCTGCCGGCGACGTTCCAGGAGTAGGCCTGGAGCCTCCCGTCCTGCCCGAAGGCGTCGATGTCCGCGCCGATGCGCTGCGCGTAGCCGAAGAGAACGACGCTGCTCGCCAGGAAGAGCGCGGCAGTCCAGAACAGGCCCAGAAGGAATGTCCCGATGGCGACCGCCGGGGCGGACGGCAGGTCGCCCATGAAGATGCTGCCGTAGAAGTTCGACAGGGCCCGGGTGGCGATCTGCGGCCCGTGCTCCCAGCCGGCGCGCGGCGGCAGCGCGACGACGGCGACGACGCCCAGGAGGACCGCGAGCGACGCTCCGAGCCGGGCCCGGGCGCGCGCCCGGTAGAAGCCCGCGCCGAAGCCGAGGAAGCAGGCGATGAGGATCAGGTTCTTGAAGTACGCGAAGATCCGGACTTCGCAGCCCAGCCAGCGGATGAGCGCCAGCTCGGCGAACAGGGCCAGCGCGCTGAGGAGAAAGAGCCGGCGGCGGGAGGGTCCGCCCACGAGGATCCAGGTGTCGGGCATGCGATCTCTCCCGTTGCGAGGCGCATCATCCTACACTCGGCCGGTCGCAGCCACAATCCGCGGGCCCAGGCCGCGCGGCCTGGTCCAGCGCTCGGACAGGCGCCTAGCGCGCCAGGAGAGCGACGAACAGGCCGAGGCCGATCAGCAGCGCCCCCGCGACGCGCACCAGCCGCGCCGCGGTCCTGGCGCCGAGCAGGGCGACGGTCTGAGGCGTCGAGAACGGCAGCGCCGACAGGACGATCCCGAGCGCGACGACGGCCACGCCGATCCCGACGATGCCGACGGTGCGGGCTCCCGCGACCAGGGCGATCTCGAGAGCCACCATCGCGAGCAGGCAGACGCCGATGGCCGCCAGGAAGAGCCAGCCGGATCTCCCGACCCTCTCGCTCAAGCGCCTGAACGCATCGGCGTGCTCCTCGTGGACCACGAACTCCGTCTGAGCGGACCCGCAGAGAAGGGGATGGCGCGCCCCGACGGTCGCCTGCCGCAGATTGCCTCCGACCTTGTTGCACCAGATGCAGCGTCCTTCCATGATCGAGTCTCCTATCGAGGGTTGAGGCGCGCCACCGCGAACGACTTCTCGGGTGGCCGCAGGTAGAGGATGAGGCCGGCGGTCATCGCCAGGCCGAACGTGATGAGACCGTGAACCAGGGCGATGCCCGTGTGGAACAAGACTCCGGCGACCAGCAGGGCGGGCCGGTGGCGGCGGTCGATCAGAAGACCCATGAACAGGAGCGCCTCGAGGGCGATCGCTCCCCAGGTGAGCAGCACGACCGTCACGGGCCGGGTCAGAAGCGGCAGCAGGAGGGTCTGCCGCCAGTCCGAGACGCCGAACACTGGATGGAGGAACCAGTAGTACAGGGCGGTCCCGTTGGTCCATTCCTCCACGGCGATCTTCGAGACCCAGGCCACGAGGTAGATCAAGCCGACCTGGATCCGGGCGACCAGGAGCGCGGATCGGGCGAGCAGCGCCGCGATCGACTGTCCGCGTCCCGCGACGGCGGCGGGACTCGCCCAGTGGAAGCGCCGCGGGTCGGTGAGGGTCACGGGCAGGAGCAGGAGCGTCAGGTTGGCCGCGACCTGATCCCCCCCGTCCACCACGACGCAGGAGGCCGCGAAGCTGCAGGTGACCCACCAGTGCAGGAGCCCGGTGAGGCGCGGCCTCCATCCCGACGCGACGACGAGGAGGATCACGATGCCCAGCCACCGCGCCAGCTCGAGACGCCCGCCCGACAGGATCGAGAACAGGCTCAGCCTCACGAGCGGCAGGGCCACGGCAGTCTCTCCCATCCCGACGCCGAGCGGCCGGAAGAGGACGTCGACGTCGTCGCAGACCAGGTTCACCAGCGTCCCCAGCGCGAGGAGGGTCCGCGCCGCGCCGTAGACGTTGGTCCAGGGAGCGATGGGGTCACGGTCCGGGCTCACGGCCGGTCCCCGTCCCGGTCGCAGCGCACCTCGAGCCGGGCGATCTTCGAGTCCAGCAGGACCGGACGCTTCGCGCGGCTCCAGGCCCAGGGGGCGGGCGGCCGCCGCTCGACGAGGATCGAGCCGCACAGGGCGCGGATCCTGGATCGATTGACGACCGCCACGGCAGGGACGTCCCGCTCCCGCAAGCAGGTCTCGATCCGGCCCGGACAGTCCCTCCATTGTGCGGGATCGACCTCGGACAGGAGGGAGGCCAGCTCGACGTTCAGGGCGCGCGCGTCCCGCTTCAATCCAAGCCAGTTGCGCCGGCTCGAGTTCGTGTAGGTGACCTGCGCCCACTCCGGCCCAGCACTCGGACCGGCTTGCAGCGGGGCGTAGACGCGATCGACCGGCTCCCGGGGGTCGCGGGTGAAGAAGGCCCATCCCTGCGGGGCGATGGCGATCATGTCCTGGCGGAAGCCGAGAGACGGGCGCAACGGGCTGTCCGGCAGGCTGCCGAGCAGGACCGGGCCGATCGCCGCCGCCCAGAGGAGGGCCACGCACACCTGCGCCGGACGCACGGTCAGCCCCCGAACGCCAGGACGATCGAATCGACCATCTGCTCGCGGTCCAGCGGGAGCCGCGAGATCGCTTTCCTTCGCTTCGGGTCGTCGCCGCCCTTGGTGGCATAGGCCCAGGTCCAGGCGACCACGACCACCGCCACATTGACCGCGGTCGCGATGTTCAGTGCCGCGGCGTAGCTCTGGGCGAGCACGACGGTGATCGCGGCCACGATCGCCGCCACCGAGACCAGGACGACGACGACCGACGAGTCGACGGCGTACGGGTCCTGCGGAGCGTCGACCTGCTCGAGACCCCGGACGATCGCGAGCTCGATCGCCTTCTGGATCGTGGCGTCGTCGATTCCGGCCGCCTCGGGGTTCTGCCTCAGGGCGTCCAGGAAGCCGCGCATCCGGCCCGGATCCTCCCTGAGGGCCGCGCGGAGCGCCGCGACCTCGTGCATGCCGGCGAGGGACTCGAGGGTCACGCGCCCGGCGCTCTCCAGCCCGTCCTGGACGGCCAGGTGATCGCCGCTCCGCATGGCGGCGGCGAAGCGGTCGAAGAACTGCGGATGGGTCAGGCCGATCTCCTCGATCAGGCGGTCCTGGAACATCTCGATGGCGCGCCGCAGCTGCCGGTCCTGGGCGAACCTGGGCGGCAGCAGCTGATCCCGGATCTCGGGAATCAGCCCGGCGACCGGCCCGTGCGCCAGGATGATTCCGCGATAGAGCTCGGCACCGCTGAATTGCGGGGCCGCCGGGCGCGCCGGCGCGGCGAGGCCGGAGCCGTCGAGGACGACAAAGCCGAGGAACACGGCGCAGAACGGGACCAGGAAATAAGGACGCGCGAACCACGTGCGGGACCGACACACCACGGCACACCTCCTCGAAGAGCGCAGGACGGCTCTCGAATCGGGGCGCGGGGAATTCCGCTACGCGGCTGGGGAAAAAGGGGCGGGCGCTTCGAGCGTGAATGTACCACGGATCCGCGAAAGGTCAAGGAGAAAATCGGCAAAGATTTCCTTGAAACCCTTGATGGACACTGGCTCCGTGCAATGGGGGCCCCTTCGTCGCGGTGATGATAGAATCTCGGCTTCCCGCACCAGCATCGTCGACTCCCGCGACGGAGCACCGCCCGGAGGGAAGGACCGTGAGGCTCGAGGATCGGGTCGCGTTGATCACCGGAGGAGCGTCCGGCATCGGTCTGGCGACGGCCGAGCGGTTCCTCGAGGAGGGGGCGCGAGTCGTCATCGCCGACCAATCCCGGGAGGGGAGCGGCTCGGCCGTGGCGGCGCTCGGGGCGAAGGGGCACGGACGCCCGGAGGCGGTCGTCTGCGACGTGACGGATCCCGACGACGTCGCCCGCCTCGTCGAAGGCGTGGTCGCGAGCCACGGCCGGATCGATGTCCTGTTCAACAACGCCGGGACGTTCGTCCCGAACGAGCTGCACGAAGTCACCATGGAGGAATGGGACCAGGTGCTTCGCGTCAACCTCACCTCGGTCTATCTGGTGTCGAAGCACGTCCTCCCGCGCATGCTGGCGCGCGGCAAGGGGGCGATCGTCAACAACTCCTCCGTGGCCGGCCTGGTGGGAGACCTCCGGTCCGCCGCCTACTGCGCCGCCAAGGGGGCGGTGGCCAACCTGACCCGGGCCATGGCCCTCGATTACGCCCGCAGAGGGATTCGGGTGAACGCCATCTGCTGCGGCGAAATCGAGACACCCCTGTTCGTGCGCGAGGCCGGCCAGCTGGGTCTTTCGGTTGATCAGTTCCGCGCCCGGCTGAACGAGGCGCATCCGGTCGGGCGCATCGGCCGGCCGCGCGAGGCGGCCGACGCGGTCGTCTTCCTGGCCAGCGACGACGCGAGCTTCATCACCGGGGCGCTCCTGCCCGTCGACGGCGGCTACTCGGCCGGCTGAGGAGACTCGATGCCCTCCCACCACAGGGTCCTGGTCGCAGGCGCCGGCGCGCAGGGAAACGTCGTCGCGGGCGTGCTGGCGCGCGCGGAGGACGTCGCCGCGATCGTCCTGGCCGACCTCGACCCGGAGCGGGCGCGGGAGACCGCGGCCAACATCGGCAGCCCCAAGGTCACGGTCGATCGCGTCGATGCGGCCGCCCTCGATCCGACGACGGCGTTTCTGCGCTCGGGACGCTTCGATCTGGTCGTCAACACGGCGCTTCCGGAGTTCATTCCCAATGTCATGATGGCCGCCCTCCGGGCGGGGGTGAACTACGTCGACCTGTCGTCGACTCTCCTCTACGAAAGGCAGGGGAAGCCGATCGAGCAGCTCGAGCACGAGAGCGAGTGGCGGTCCTCCGGCAGGACCGCCCTGGTCAACGCCGGCAGCGCCCCGGGCCTGACGAACGTCATGGCCCGGGAGGGGGCCGACCAGTTCGACCGGGTCGAGTCGATCCGGATCCGGGACTATAGCGTCACCACGAGCGACCGGTTCGAGCCGCTCTGGTCGCTGCCGGTCTTCCTGCTGGACTGCGCCACCGAGCCGATGATCTGGGAGGACGGCCGGCCGAAGCGGATGCCGATCTTTTCGGGGGAGGAGATCTACGACTTCCCGCCGCCTATCGGCAGGCCTGGCAAGGTCTATCTGCACGCGCATGAGGAGCCGGTCACGATTCCGCTGTACGTCGGCAAGCCGGTCCGACACTGTGACTACAAGATCGGCGAGCCGGACATCGATGCGTGGCGGTTCCTGATCGAGGGGCTGGGCCTTCTGGACGACGCGCCGGTCGAAGTCCGGGGCGTCCGCGTGAGCCCGCGCGAGGTCCTGCTGAAGCGGCTGCCGCGGACCATCGCGCCGCAGCGGCTGATGGACCTGGCCGGAAGCGGCCGGCTCAACAGCCAGTCGATGGTGGCGTGCGAGGTGGACGGCTGGAAGGACGGGCGCCGGGGGCGCATCGTGCTCTGGTCGGATTCCCCGGACCTCCGGACCGCGAGCACGATCGTGCGCGGGACGAGCGACGTGTCCCTCGTGACCTCGGTTCCCGCCGCGACCTTCTCCCTGATGCTCCTGCGGGGGCAGATACGCCAGACGGGGGTGGTCCTGCCCGAGACGCTCGGCCCGGAGGAGCGTGCGATCTTCTACCGCGGGATCGGCGGCTTCGGCATCCAGGTCCGCAGGAAGATCGAGACAGGCCACCGGTCTGATATTCGGAGCGGCTCCTAGTCCCGGTTTTTCACCGGCGTTCACGGTGTGCGTCATGTCAGGCGTCGCGCGGCGATCCACGAGCCGGCGCCATGACCCGCCGCTCGTTGCGATACCAGACCCCAAGGTCCTTCTTCCCGAGCCTCCACAGGATGCCGAGCGGCGCCTTGCCGCGGCAGGACGCCAGCCCGCCGTGCTCTCCCTGGTAGTGGTGGAAGCGGCACACGCAGATGCGATTGTCGAGCCCGTCGCCGCCGCGCCTGGAGCGGTAGAGGACGTGGTGGTCGTCCAGGTTCATGCGCGAGGTGCAGCCGGGGGCGGTGCAGCGCCATCCGGCGCGGGAATACACCGGGTCGCCGGGGCGCTTCGGGGCGCCGCCCCGGCCCCCGGCCGAAGCTCCGGCTGATGCGCGGGCGACACGGTGCGGCGGGTCCCAGGTGAGGACGAAGTCTTCCAGGAGCGCCAGGAGGCCGACCCAGGCCGGCACGCGGCGGGAGCGGACGGAAAACGTCCGGGCTGCCACCATG
>DASYUH010000034.1 GCA_036001465.1 Candidatus Polarisedimenticolia bacterium | reverse complement strand
GACTCCCCCTGGAGAACCGGGAGGACTCCTTGGTCCGGCAGCGACGGCGGAGTGCAAATGTGTGCGGGCGTGTCGGCCGTCGACGGAGTGCGATCGTGCGCGTCCGCGGGGCACGCGACGGCCGGAACCCGGGTGCAAATGTGTGCGCCCTCCCGGTCGCGCGTACGGTTCTGGGCCCCCGACGACGTCGCGGCGCTCTGGCAGCACGCCCTGAACGTCTGCCGTCTGGTGGAGAACGGACCTGAGGATGGGCGGCCTCTCCGGGACTGGGAGTGCGTCGCCCGGATGATCGCCTCGTTCCTGCACACCTGGGACATCAGCGGCGACCCGAAATGGCGGCGGGACCACCGGATCTTCGAGCGGGACGGCTGGCGCTGCCGGGTCCCCGGCTGCTCGTCGCGCCGCAACCTCCAGGTCCACCATGTGATCTACCGGTCGCACGGCGGGGGGGACGAAGACGACAACCTGGCGGTGCTGTGCGCCACGCACCACCTGCAGGGGATCCACGCCGGGCGCCTGCGCTGCCGCGGCTCGTGCGAGGGACACCTGCGCTGGGAGTTCGGCAGCGGCCCTGGCGGCGCACCAATCATGACGACGGTAGAGGAGGTGCTCCTGGACACGACCGAGGCCTGGGAAGCCCTTGGAGACGCCGACGGGGGCCAGCGTTGCGCGTTCGAGGAGGCGGGTTGACGCGAGCGACGATTTCAACTTGGGAAGCGCATCTACGGAAGCGCGCCCTCCGCATAGTCACGCGGGCATCAGAGGCCCACGCGACACTCCAGCACTCTCCGCTCTCGCACTCTCCGCTTGACAGGCTCCTCCCGGTCTCATACGATGGGCGGCGCAAAGTCAGTGTTCGCGCGCCTTTCGGCCGGCCGCACCCAAGGGCCAGAGGCACGGCACGCTCAAGGATGGCCAACGCAAACGTGAGCGCATGAGCCCAACGCAGGACAAGCGGCGCCACCCACGCGTCGCTCAACGCATCCGGGTGCGGTCCTCTTCACGGGAGGCCGTGGAGCTTGAGACCATCGACCTCAGCGCCGGCGGTCTCTCCTGCACGGCCCCCGCCTTCCTTCCCCTCATGACGAAGCTCGCGGTGTCGCTGGTCCTTCCCGGCCACAAGTCCTCCCTGTCCGGGAGCGACGACGGCCAGATGGTCAAGGGGGAGGCGGTCGTGGTCCGGACGGAGCCGTCCTCGCCGGCGCCGGGCAACGGCACCTACCGCGTGGCCCTGTTCTTCTCCCGCATGGAGGACGAAGACCGGAATCTGCTCCTGGAATTCCTGGGACGGCATTCCGGAAAGTAGGGGCCTGGGAGGGGGTGCGCGTGAGGCGATACGTCGTCGGCGTCACGGGCGCCAGCGGATCGCTGTGCGCCCGCTCCGTCCTCCGCCACCTGTCGCGCCATCCGGAGGTCGAGCGGGTCCACGTCGTCCTGAGCCACTTCTCCCTGCAGACCCTGGGCGCGGAGCTCGGCAAGGCGGTCCGGGACGAGGACGAGGGGCTGCGGCTGCTGCTCGGAGGGGAGACCGGCGAGCGGATCGTCCTGCATCGCTCGGGGGACATGGCGGCCGCCGTCAGCAGCGGGTCGTACCCCGCGGACGGCATGGTCGTCGTGCCGTGCAGCGGCGGCACCCTGGCGGCCATTGCGAACGGCACGTCCGCGAACCTGGTGCACCGCGCCGCCGAGGTGACTCTCAAGGAGCGGCGGCCCCTGGTCCTGGCGTTCCGCGAGACGCCCATCAGCCTGGTGCACATCGAGAACATGGAGCGCGCGGCGCGCGCCGGCGCGATCATCTACCCCCTGACTCCCGCCTTCTACAACCGGCCGCAGAGCCTCGACGAGATCGTCGAGCACTTCACGGCGCGCATCTTCGACCTGCTCCACCTGCCGCACTCTCTCGGAAAGCGATGGGGAACGGCCTGATCGCGGACGGCGGCGCCGCGTCGTCCGGCGGCCTGGCCGGGTCCTGCCAGCCGGCGCGGGCCCGCGGCTGGCGCGCCTTCGCCGCCACGCTGTCGATGATCAAGTTCCAGCACACCCTGTTCGCCCTGCCGTTCGCCTTCGCCGGCGCGATCCTGGCGGCGGGGGGCGTGCCGACCGGCAGGCAGATCGGCTGGATCCTCGGGGCGATGGTGGGGGCGCGGAGCGCGGCGATGATCTTCAACCGCATCGTCGATCTGGATTTCGACCGGCAGAACCCGCGCACCGCGTTCCGTCCGCTGGTCACGGGGGAGCTCGGTCTCGGATTCGCCTGGACCGCCCTGGGCGCGAGCGCCGCCCTTTTCGTCCTGAGCGCCGCGATGCTGAACCGCCTGGCCCTCCTCCTGGCCGCCCCCGCGCTCCTGCTGATCCTGTCGTACTCCTACGCCAAGCGGGTGTCGTGGCTCACCCACGTGCATCTCGGGGCGTCCCTGGGGCTGGCCCCCCTGGGGGCCTGGGTGGCGGTGCGGGGGACCGTGGACGCGGCCCCCCTCCTGCTCGCGGCGGCGGTCACCTTCTGGGTCGCGGGCTTCGACGTCATCTATGCCTGCCAGGACGCCGAGTTCGACCGGCTCCACCGATTGCACTCGATCCCCTGCCGCTTCGGCGTCGCGGGAGCCCTGCGGCTCTCCTCCGCGTTCCACCTCCTGACCGTCCTCTTCCTGCTTCTGGCACCGTCCGGCCTGTCGCTCGGCTGGCCTTACTTCGCGGCCGTCGCAGGCACCGCGGCGCTTCTCGCCTGGGAGCACCGCCTGGTCCGACCCGATGACCTGAGCCGCGTGAACCAGGCGTTCTTCACCGTGAACGGGTTCGTCGGCTTCCTGATCCTGGCGGGGATCGCTCTCGATCTCGCGCTTCGATCCTAGGCTCAGACCACCGGGGACCGGAGGGGATCGATCGTCTTCCTGGTGGGCGTCGCCGGGCCGGTCAGGAGAAGGTAGAGGTCCCGGACGTTCGTGCCGGTCGGTCCGGTGGTGAAATCATCCCCCAGCTTCCTGAAGAACCGGTAGGTCGTCGCCTCGCGCAGCGTCCGGGCCGGGTCGAGGCGGGCGAGGCGGGCCCTCTCGAGGGTCGTCTGATCGACATACGCGCCGGCCGCCGGTGAGTTGCCGTCCAGGCCGTCGCTCCCGAGCGCCAGGAAGGCCCAGGGACGCGACCCGAGCCCGGCCATCCTGAGGGCCAGGCGCAGCGAGAGCTCCTGCGCCCTGCCTCCCTCCCCCGGCACGAGCGGCGCGGTGACGACCTCCCCTCCCAGCACCAGAAGCCGCGTTCCGGGAGGGGCCGTCTCGATCGCCCGCGCGATCATCTCGACCGCGGTCTCGACCGGGCCGACGATGTCGGTCGGGATCGCCTCGGCGGGGAGGCCGCGCGTCAGCCCTCCGCGGACGGCGGCGTTGCGCAGGTCCCGGTTGGACAGAATCGCCTCGTTCCGGGATCGCCGGAACACCCGATCGCGCGGCTTGAATGTCTCGGGGATCTTCCCCGCGCGCAGCGCCTCGAGCGCCTTCACCGGCAGCGCGGGGGCGATGCCGTAGCGGTCGATGGTCCGGATCATGTCGTCCAGCGTCGTGCGGTCGGGCAGCGACGGTCCCGACGCCACCTCGTCGAAGCGGTCGGGGTCGACGTCGCACATCACCAGCGTGGACTGGCCGGCGGCCCGGCGGGCGGCATGCGCCAGGCGCCCGCCTTTGATCGCCGAGAGATGCTTGCGCACCGTGTTGATCGCCGTGATCGGGGCGCCCGACGTCAGGAGCGCCCGGTGCAGGGCGGTCTTGTCGGCTTCCTTCATCAGCTGCGGGAGCGGCGCGGCCAGAAGCGCCGACCCGCCGCCGGAGGCCAGGAAGACGATTTCGTCCGGGGCCCCCGCCCGGGACGCGAAGCGCAGGGTGGTCTTTCCGGCGAGGAACGAGTGCTTCAGCGGGACCGGATGCTCGGCGGCGATCGTCTTCACGCGACAGCGGGAGGCCGGGAGACGCACGCCGTCCAGGGCCGCCTGCAGGACGGGCGGCACGGCAGCGCCCCCCTTGCGGCTCGCGTCCTCGCGGCGGGGATGGACGACCAGGGCGTCGAGCATTCTCCTGCCGCCCGCCTCGTTGAACCTCTGGAGGAAGCCGGCGGTCATCGCCGGGGCCGCCTTGCCGTAGGCCACGAGCAGCAGGCGGCCCTTCTTTCCCATGGCGATGGCGCGGCCGCAGAGACCGAGGTGCTCGGGTCGGACGTGCACGACGCGGCGCATGGCCGCGGCCGGATCGCAGGCGGCGAGCGCCTCCAGTGCGATCGCGTGAAGCAGTTGGGCCGCAAGGCTTGCGGCGCCGGGCGTCCCGGAACCCCTCGCAGTCACCATGTTGGCAGAGTTCCCTCAAATCCCCGGCGGATGACACTTCCCGGGGAGCCCTTCTGCGAAGCCCGCGTCCACCATGTATTGACAAGAATTCGAGGACTCTGGTATAAGCCCGTCACGTCAAGGGATGGGTTCTCGCTTCGTTTCACCACAACGCATTTACCTCGAGGAGGTGTCGCATGAACAAGGCGGATCTGATCGACAAGATCGCCAAGGACGCGAAAATCAGCAAGACCGCCTCCGGCAAGGCGCTGGACTCGCTGGTCGACGGCGTGACCAAGGCCCTCAAGAAGGGCGATCGGGTCGCCCTGGTCGGCTTCGGGACCTTCACGGTCTCCAAGCGCAAGGCTCGCGTGGGCCGCAATCCGCAGACCGGCGAGCAGATCGAGATCAAGGCGCGCAAGGTGGCGCGCTTCCGTCCGGGCAAGGAACTCGCGGCTTCCATCCGCTAAGGTCCACCTGAACTCAATCGGTTGAGACGAAAAGGGCGGTGTCTCCGGCGCGGGGGCATCGCCCTTTCTGCTTCCGCGCCGGCATCCGGCCGCGCGCGGCCCGGCCGAAGATTCGGACAGGCTCCTACTCCACCGTGAACAGGACAGCTCCCGCCTCCACCGTGTCCCCCGGCCGCACGCGCACGCGGGTGAGGCGCCCGGACTTCGGAGCCGGGATCTCGTTTTCCATCTTCATCGCCTCGACCACGACGACGCCCTGCCCGCCCTGAACCGGATCCCCCTCGCGCACCAGGAGGGCCCTGATCTTCCCCGGCATGATGGCGCGCACCTCGACCGGGCCCACGCGCGCGGGCCGGGCCACCAGGACGCGCTTCAGGGGATCGAGCAGGCGCACGGCATAGTGGCGGCCTCCGACGACGACGCCGTACGGCGTCTCTCCGCCGGCACTTCCCTCGCCGCTCGCCGGGCCGTTCTCGCGCACCACCGCCGCCTCGCGCGTCCGGTCCGCGAGCGACAGGACGACGAACGCGCCGTCCCCCCGGCGCTCCACCTCGCGGCGAGCGCCGTCGAGCGTGACGGCGAAGCGGCCGGCGCCCCGCCTCTCGATCTCGATGCTCCATTCCCGTCGTCCGACGCGGGCCAGGTAGCGCATCGCTCAGGCCTCCGGCCGCCGCACCAGGCGGCCGTCCATGAACGAGCGACGGCCGACGGCGACCCACGGGTTCAGGCCCTGGCCCGCCTCCCTGAGCGCCGGGCGATCCAGCTCCTCGGTGGCCCTGATGGCGGCGGCGATGGCGGCGAACTCGGCCTCCGGGCCCGCTTCCAGGAAGGCGGGCGCCAGGCGCGGCATGAGGCGATCGACCATGCCGATGTCGAGACGGCCCGCCGTGAAGTCGGGATGGCCGAGGAGCTCCCGGTGGAACGGCAGGGTCGTGCGGATCCCGGGCCCCGCGACGACGAACTCGTCCACCGCCCGGCGCAGGCGGGCCAGCGCCTCGTCGCGGTCCCGCCCCCAGGCGATCAGCTTGGCGATGAGGGCGTCGTAGTGCAGGGGGATCTCGTCCCCCGGCTGCAGGGCGGTGTCCACGCGGATGCCGGGACCGGACGGGATGCGCAGGGCCGCCACGCGCCCGGGGGACGGCCGGAAGCCGTTCGCCGGGTCCTCAGCCAGCACGCGGCATTCGATCGCCCAGCCGCGCGGCTGCAGGTCCTCCTGCTCGAGGCCCAGCGGCCGGCCGCGGGCGATCTCGATCTGCGCCCGGACGAGATCGATGCCCATCACCATCTCGGTGACCGGGTGCTCGACCTGGATCCGGGCGTTGACCTCCATGAAGTGCGGCCGGCCTTCTCCGTCGAGGAGGAACTCGATCGTGCCGGCGTTGCGGTAGCCGCAGGCCCTGACCACCTCGAGCGCCAGGGCGCCCATCCGGTCGCGGGTGGCCGGGCGGAGGGCGATCGAGGGGGCCTCCTCCACCAGCTTCTGGTGCCGGCGCTGCGCCGAGCATTCCCTCTCGCCCAGGTGCACGGCCGCGCCGTGGTGGTCCGCCAGGACCTGGATCTCGACGTGCCGCACGTTCTCCATGAACGTTTCAACGTACACCCCGTCGTCGCCGAAGGCGGAGCGCGCCTCGGAGCGGGCGGCCCTGACGGCCGCCTCGAGATCCGCTTCCGAGCGCACCACGCGCATCCCCTTGCCGCCCCCTCCGGCGGCCGCCTTCAGGATGATCGGGTAGCCGTTGCCGCGGGCGAACGCGGCGATCGCGGACGTGTCCCCGGCGCGATCGAGCAGCCCGGGGATGACCGGCACGCCGCGCCGGCTCATCAATCGCCGCGCCTCGACCTTGTCCCCCACCAGGCGCATCGCCTCGGCGGTCGGACCGATGAACACCAGCCCCGCGTCGCCCACGGCCTGCGCGAACTCGGGGTTCTCGGCGAGGAAACCGTAGCCCGGGTGGACGGCGTCGGCCCCCGCCTGCCGTGCCGCCTTGAGGATCGCCTCGATGTCCAGGTACGACGCGGTCGCGGCGGCGGGGCCGATGCAGTACGAGACGTCCGCCAGGCGCACCGGCAGGGTGTCGCGATCGGCCTCCGAGTAGACCATCGCCGGGGACAGGCCCGCCTCGCGGCAGGCGCGCAGGACGCGCAGGGCGATCTCTCCCCGGTTGGCGATCAGGACGCGGCCCATCGGCCGGACCTCTTCGGGCGCCCGCCGGCGCGGCCGGGACGGGGACGTGCGCTCCCGGGACGCCGCCCGCGGCGGCGACTTCCTGACCTTCGACCCAGGGCGCATGGCGGGGATGGCCTCCGGCCCGCTCGCCGCCACGCCCGCGCGCGGCGGCTTCGAGACCGTTCTAGAGTGGAATGTTGCCGTGCTTCTTGGGGGGCGTGGTGTCCCGCTTCGTCTTCAACAGCCTGAGAGCCGCGATGATCCGGCGGCGCGTCTGGCGCGGCTCGATGACCTCGTCGACGTAGCCTCGCTCCGCGGCGACATACGGGTTGGCGAACTTGTCCCGGAACTCGTCGATCTTCTTCCGGCGCAGCGCATCGGGATCGTCGGCCGCGGCCAGCTCGCGCCGGTACAGGATGTTCACCGCTCCCTCGGGGCCCATCACCGCGATCTCCGC
This sequence comes from Candidatus Polarisedimenticolia bacterium, assembly GCA_036001465.1. Classification (NCBI taxonomy): domain Bacteria; kingdom Pseudomonadati; phylum Acidobacteriota; class Candidatus Polarisedimenticolia; species Candidatus Polarisedimenticolia bacterium. The sequence continues at coordinate 39,926 of DASYUH010000034.1, read as the reverse complement.
CGTCGGCCAGGCGAAGTTGAAATCGGTGCGGATGTGCTTCGATCCCATGACGCAGTAGGCCCCGCCGTAGGACTTGCGGGTGATGACCGTGACCTTCGGGACGGTCGCCTCGGCATAGGCGAACAGGAGCTTGGCGCCGTGCTTGATGATGCCCCGGTACTCCTGGTCGGTCCCGGGCAGGAACCCCGGGACGTCCTCGAAGGTCACGATCGGGATGTTGAATGCGTCGCAGAACCTCACGAAGCGCGCCCCCTTGAGCGAGGCGTCGATGTCGAGGGTGCCGGCCAGGGCCATCGGCTGGTTGGCCACGAGGCCCACAGGCGCCCCGTCCATGCGGGCGAAGCCGACGACCAGGTTCTTGGCGTAATGCTCGTGCACCTCGAGGAAGACGCCCTCGTCGACGGTCCGCTTCACGATCTCCTTCATGTCGTACGGCTTGTTCGGGTCCTCCGGCACGAGCCGGTCGAGCCGCTCGTCCTCGCGCCAGGGATCGTCCGCCGGAGCGCGGCGCGGCGGGTCCTCCATGTTGTTGGAGGGCAGGTAGGAGAGCAGCTCGCGGATCAGGGCGATCGCGGCCGCGTCGTCGGGGGCGGCGAAGTGCGCCACGCCGCTCACCGAGGCATGCGTCATGGCGCCGCCCAGCTCCTCCTTGGTGACCTCCTGATGCGTCACCGACTTGATCACGTCCGGGCCGGTGATGAACATGTAGGACGTTCCCTCGACCATGATGTTGAAGTCGGTGATCGCCGGGGAGTAGACGGCCCCTCCGGCGCACGGGCCCATGATTGCGGAGATCTGCGGGACGACTCCGGAGGCCAGGGTGTTGCGCAGGAAGATGTCGGCGTAGCCGCCCAGCGACACGACCCCTTCCTGGATGCGCGCCCCGCCCGAGTCATTCAGCCCGACGATCGGCACGCCGACCTTCATCGCCAGATCCATGATCTTGCAGATCTTGGCGGCGTAGGTCTCGCTCAGGGACCCGCCGAACACCGTGAAGTCCTGGGCGAACGCGAAGACCGCGCGCCCGTCGACCCGCCCGTGGCCGGTGATCACGCCGTCCCCCGGGATGCGCTGGACCTCCATGCCGAAATCGTGGCTGCGATGGACCACGAACCGGTCGAGCTCTTCGAAGGTGCCGGGGTCGAGGAGCAGATGGAGACGCTCGCGGGCGGACAGCTTGCCCTCGGACTTCTGGCGCGCCAGCCTCTCGGGGCCTCCCCCGGCCTCGGCTTCGCTGTTCCGGCGCTTCAGCTCCTCCAGCCGGTCCTTCATCACCCTTTCCGCATCTGCTGCGGCAGCTTTTCCCAGTCCTTCAGGAATTTCTGCAGGCCGATGTCGGTCAGGGGGTGCTTGATGATCGCCTCGAGAACTCCGAACGGCATGGTGGCGACGTCGGCGCCGAACTTGGCGGCGTCCACCACGTGGAGCGGATTGCGGATGCTGGCCGCCAGGATCTCGCACGGGAACTCGTAATTGTCGAAGATGATCCGGATGTCCTTGACGATGTCCATGCCGACGTGGCTGATGTCGTCCAGCCGACCGATGAACGGGCTGACGTACGCGGCGCCGGCCTTCGCCGCCAGGAGCGCCTGCGGCGCCGAAAAAATGAGGGTCGTGTTGACCCGGATCCCCTCCGACGACAGCGACCGGATCGCCCGCAGCCCTTCGCGGATCATCGGGATCTTGATCACCACGTTCGGGGCGCCGACTTTGCGCATGATCTCCCGTCCCTCGCGGATCATCTCGTCCGCGGTCGTGGAGACCACCTCGGCGCTGACCGGCCCCTGGACGATCGCGCAGATCTGCCGCACGACGTCCAGGAAATCCTTGCCCTCCTTCGCCACCAGCGAGGGGTTGGTCGTGACCCCGTCCAGGACGCCCCACGAATGCGCCTCGCGGATCTCGTCGATGTTCGCCGTGTCCAGAAAGATCTTCATTCCGCCTCCTCCCGGTCCGCTCCGTTCCCGCCCGCGGGGGCCACCCCGGATCCACCCGCCGTTCCCGCCGTCCCGCCGACCGCCTCCCCGGGCGGGTCCGCATCGCCTTCCGCCACCCGGGCAACCGCCACCACCGAGTCCCCTTCGTCGAGGTGGATGAGGCGCACGCCCTGGGTGGGGCGGCCGAGAAGGGAGATGTCGCGCACGTTGGTCCGGATGATCTTGCCGAACTCGGTGATCACCACGACCTGGTCGTCCACCGCGACCTCCATCACCTGGACGACCGGCCCGGTCTTGTCGGTCACCTTGAGATTGATGATCCCCGTTCCGCCGCGCCCCTGCAGCCGGTACTCCTCCACCTCCGTGCGCTTGGCGTAGCCCTTCTCGGTGACCGTCAGGATGGTGCTCCCCTGCCGCGAAGACAGGGAGTCCATCTCGACGATCACGTCGTCCCCCTGGAGGCGCATGCCGATCACCCCGTGGGCGCCCCGGCCCATCGGCCGGACGTCGGCCTCCTGGAAGCGGATCGCCTGCCCCTGGGCGGTGGCCATGAAGAGGACCTGCTTGCCGTCCGTCAGCTTGACCGACAGCAGCTCGTCCCCCTCGTCCACGCCGACGGCGATGATGCCCCCCGCGCGCGGATTGGCGTAGGCCGACAGGGCGGTCTTCTTGATGGTCCCCTTGCGGGTCGCGAACACCACGTAGCGGTCCTCGCCGAACTCCTTGGTGGGGACCAGGGAGGCGACCTTCTCCTCCGGCGTCAGCTCCACGAAGTTGACGATGTTCTTCCCCTTGCCGGCCGCGCCGATCTGCGGGATCTCGTGCACCTTCAGCCAGTGGACGCGCCCGCGCGTGGTGAAGATCAGGATCGAGGCGTGCGTCGAGGCGACGAACAGGTGCTCGACGAAGTCCTCCTCGCGCGTCGTCATGCCGATCTTCCCCTTGCCGCCGCGCCTCTGGCTGCGGTACAGGGTCAGGGGGTTGCGCTTCATGTAGCCGGCATGCGAGACCGTGATCACCATGTCCTCCTCGGCGATCATGTCCTCGACCGAGATCTCGCCGGCCATCGGGATGATCTCGGTGCGCCGCGCGTCGGCGTACCCCTTGCGGATCTCCTTCAGCTCGTCGGTGACGATGCCGTACACCAGCCTCTCGTTGGCCAGGATCTCCTTGAGGCGGGCGATCTGCTTCAGCGTCTCGGTGTACTCGTCGACGATCTTCTGGCGCTCCAGGCCGGTCAGGCGCTGCAGGCGCATGTCGAGGATCGCCTGGGCCTGGATGTCCGACAGCCTGAAGCGCAGGCGCATCGCCTGCCGGGCGTCGTCGGGCGTCCTGGCGGCGCGGATGAGCGCCACCATCTCGTCCAGGTTGTCGAGCGCGATCTTGAGTCCCTCGAGGACGTGGGCCCGCTCCTCGGCCTTGGCCAGCTCGAACACCGTCCTGCGGGTGATCACCTCGCGGCGGTGCTCGATGAAATGGCCGATCATCGCCTTCAGGTTCAACACCTGGGGCCGGTTGTTGACGATGGCGAGGAAGATGGCGCCGAAGGTCTCCTGCATCTGGGTGTGCTTGTACAGGTTGTTCAGGATGACCTTGGGCACGGCGTCCCGCCTCAGGTCGAGGACCACGCGGATGCCGTCGCGGTCGGACTCGTCGCGGATGTCGGTGATCCCGTCGATCTTCTTGTCGTTGACCAGGGAGGCGATCTGCTCGATCAGCCTCGTCTTGTTGACCTGGTAGGGAATCTGGCTGATGACGATGCGGTCCTTGCCGCGCTTCCCCCCCTCCTCGACGGTGGCCCGGGCGCGCATCACGATGATGCCGCGCCCGGTCCGGTAGGCCTGGACGATCCCCTCCCTGCCGAGGATGTACCCGGACGTCGGGAAGTCGGGGCCCTTGACGTGCTGCATCAGCTCGTCGATGGTGATGTCCGGGTTCTCGATCTGGGCGATGACGGCGTCCACCACCTCCCCCATGTTGTGCGGCGGGATGTTGGTGGCCATGCCGACCGCGATGCCGGACGAGCCGTTCACCAGGAGGTTCGGGAAGCGGCTCGGGAGGACCAGGGGCTCCTGCTGCTGGCCGTCGTAGTTCGGGCCGAAATCGACGGTCTCCTTCTCGATGTCGGCCAGCATCTCGTGCGCCAGCTTCGACATCCGGACCTCGGTGTACCGCATGGCGGCCGCGGCATCGCCGTCGATCGAGCCGAAGTTTCCCTGGCCGTCCACCAGCGGGTAGCGCATCGAGAAGTCCTGCGCCAGGCGCACGATGGTGTCGTAGATGGCGGTGTCGCCGTGCGGATGGAATTTTCCCATCACGTCTCCGACGATGCGGGCCGCCTTCTTGTACGGCTTGTCGTGGCTGTTTCCCGCCTCGTGCATGGCGAACAGCACGCGGCGGTGCACCGGCTTGAAGCCGTCCCGCACGTCGGGCAGGGCCCTGCCGATGATCACGCTCATGGCGTAATCGAGGTAGGACCTCCGCATCTCGGCTTCGATGCTGATCCTGGAGTGATCCGGAGCGGCCTGCTGGGTCTCGTCCATCGTTCTCAGATGTCGAGGTTGCGGACCTCGAGGGCGTTTTCCTCGATAAATTTGCGGCGCGGCTCGACCATGTCACCCATGAGGACGGTGAAGATCATGTCGGCCTCGACCGCGTCGGCGATGTTCACCTGCACGAGCCGGCGGGTCTCGGGGTTCATGGTCGTCTCCCAGAGCTGATCGGAGTTCATCTCCCCCAGCCCCTTGTAGCGCTGGATGCTCAGCCCCTTCTTCCCCTCCTCCATCAGGTGCCTCAGGAGGTCGAGCCGGGAATCCACCGCCATCTCGTTGCCGTTCTCGGCGATGATGAACGGCGGGTGCCTGAGGTCCTTCAGGTCCCCTTCCAGGCTCTTGAGCGTGCGGTACTCGATCGAGGAGATCAGGTCCCAGCCCACGACCGACGCGGCGTGCCCGCGGGACCTCGCCGCCACCTCGAACGTGAAGCGGCCGTGCTCCTCGTCCTTCTCGAGGTCCTCCGTCTTGAATCCGGCCTTCTCGACCGCCCGGCGCACCGCTTCGAGCTCCTCGGAGTCCTCGAACGTCTTCGCGGCCCCGACCCCCGCGCCCAGGAGCGTCTCGATGAGGCCCGGGTCGTAGCCGCGCTTGCCGAGCAGGTCCAGGTGGACCTGGTAGCGGACCAGCCGATCGAGAGCGTTGCGCAGGGACGGCCCCTCCAGGACCGAGGCGCTCTTCGGCAGCTTCACCACGCGCTCCAGGGCCGCGGTCGCCATCAGGAACGTGTTCAGGTCGTCGTCGTTGGCCAGGTAGGTCTCGGTCTTCCCCTTCTTGACCTTGTACAGCGGCGGCTGCGCGATGAACAGGTGCCCGCGCTCGACCACCTGCGGCATCTGCCGATAGAAAAAGGTCAGGAGGAGCGTGCGGATGTGGGACCCGTCCACGTCGGCGTCGGTCATGATGATGATCTTGTGGTAGCGCAGGCGCGCGTGATCGTAGTCCTCGTCGCCGATGCCGGTGCCGAGCGCCGTGATGATGGTGCGAATCTCCTGGCTCCCCAGCATCCGGTCGAAGCGCGCCTTCTCGACGTTGAGGATCTTGCCGCGCAGGGGCAGGATCGCCTGGGTGCGCCGGTCGCGTCCCTGCTTCGCCGAGCCGCCGGCCGAATCCCCCTCGACCAGGAACATCTCGGACTTGGACGGGTCGGTCTCCTGGCAGTCGGCCAGCTTGCCGGGGAGCATGCCCGAGTCCAGGGCCCCCTTGCGCCGCGTCAGCTCCTTCGCCTTGCGCGCCGCCTCGCGGGCCCGCAGCGCCTCGAGCCCCTTCTCGAGGATCTTGCGGGCCACGCCGGGGGTCTCTTCGAAGCAGGCCGAGAGCTTCTCGTTCAGCATCGCCTCGACGATCCCCTTGACCTCGCTGTTTCCCAGCTTGGTCTTGGTCTGGCCCTCGAACTGCGGACGCGACAGCTTGACGCTGACCACCGCCGTCAGCCCCTCGCGCACGTCGTCGCCCGAGAGGGCGACCTGCTCCTTGCTGATGACCTTGCCGGCGTAGTTGTTGATCGTGCGGGTCAGCGCGGATCGGAAGCCCGACAGGTGCGTGCCGCCCTCGAGGGTGTTGATGCTGTTGGCGAAGGAGAAGACGATCTCGTTGTAGCCGTCGTTGTACTGCAGGGCGATCTCCGCCACCACGCCGTCGCGCTCGCCGCGCATGTAGATCGGCTTGGGGTGGATCGGCGTCTTGTTCTTGTTGAGGTGCTCGACGAAGGAGGCGATGCCCCCCTTGTAATTGAACTCGTGCCGCTTGTTCTCGGCGCGTTCGTCCTCGATGATGATGGTCACGCCCTCGTTCAGGAACGCCAGCTCGCGCAGGCGCTGCGACAGGACGTCGAAGGAGAAGTTGACGTCTTCGAAGATGGTCGGGTCGGGCCGGAAACGGATCTTGGTGCCGCGCTTCTTCGTGGTCCCGGTCTGCCGGAACGCATCGGCGGGCTTCCCGCGCTCGAAGCGCTCCTCGTAGACCAGGCCGTCCCGCCAGATCTCGAGATCGAGACACTCCGACAGCGCGTTGACCACCGAGACCCCGACGCCGTGCAGGCCGCCGGAGACCTTGTAGCTGTCGTTGTCGAACTTTCCTCCCGAATGCAGCACGGTCATCACGACCTCGGCCGCCGGTCGCTTCTCGGTGGAATGCATGTCCACCGGGATGCCGCGGCCGTTGTCGACGACGGTCACCGAGTTGTCGATGTGAATCGTCACCTCGATCCGATCGCAGTGCCCCGCCTGGGACTCGTCGATGCTGTTGTCCACGACTTCGTAGACGAGGTGGTGCAGGCCCCCGGCCGACGTATTGCCGATGTACATGGCGGGGCGCTTGCGGACCGCTTCGAGGCCTTCGAGGACCTTGATCTTCGAGGCATCGTAGGTCTCGGCGCCTCGGGAGGGGCCGGCCACCGCGTCAGCTTCCATCGCCTTGTCTCCCTTGCCGGCAGCCACTACCTGGCTCCAAATCGTTCGCGGTTCACGGGCGGCATTGCGAGGGGCAACGACTGCTCTTGATCACTGAAGATCGCTCGATTCGGGGGGACGGTTCGGGCGGGCGGTTCGTTCCGGATCCGGAGACCCGCCCGTCGAAATTCACCGGTCGTCCGGCCTCAACAAGGGCGTGATTTTATCACACCGCCGGAGCCAATCGCAACGCATGGGGGCTGGAATTGCGTCCGGAACGAACGCCTATATAGATGATATCGGGGCTGAAGGCATGAAACTATAGCTATTTACTGTATTCAAACAACTTAACGATGTGGCCAATCCATCAGATCCGCATCGGCATGACCACGTAGCGGTAATCCCGCCCCTCCTGTCCGACCGGCCTCAGAAGACCCTGGGTCGCCTCGTCCTTGAGGGCCAGGATCACCTGCCCTGGACCCATCGCCTGGAAGAAATCGAGGAGGTATTTGGCGTTGAATCCGACCTCGAGCGGGCTGCCTGCATAATCGATGTCCACGGTCTCGGCCGCCTCGCCGACCTCCGGGTTATTGGAGGAGATTTCGACGCTTCCCTTGCTGAGGCTGATCTTGACCGCCCGGGAGCGCTCGCTCGAAAGGAGCGCCACGCGCCGCACCACCTCGGCGAATGCCGTGCTCTCCATCTTCAGCAGCCGGTCGTTTCCCTCCGGTATGACCTTCTCATACTCCGGGAATTTGCCGGCCACGATCGTCGAGCTCAAGACCGTTTTTCCGGCCTTGAAGAACACATGGTTGTCCTTGTGCCCGAACACGATCTCTCCCTCGCCCGACCCGAACCGCGACACCTCCTGGAACGCCTTGCGCGGCACGATGACCTCGATGCGCTCCTCGGAGGCTCCCTTCTCCAGCCGCCCGCTCACGTAGGCGAGGCGGTGGCCGTCGGTCGCCACCAGGGTCAGATTCCGCTTGTTCAGGATCATGAGCGTGCCGTTGATCTGGTACCGGGTCTCGTCCGTAGTGATGGCGAAAATGACCTTCGAGATCAGGTCGGTCAGCAGCGCCCGCTCGATGGCGATCCCCTTGCCGAAATCGAACGTCGGGATGGCCGGGAAGTCGTCGGGCGACAGGCCCATGATCCGGAAGCGCGCCTTCTGGCAGGTGATCTGGGCCGCGTTCCCCTCGTCGGATTTCAGCCGGACCTCCGCGTCGGGCAGGTAGCGGATGATGTCGAACAGCCGTTTCGCGGACAGCGCGATCGATCCGGGCTTCGCGACCTTCGCCTCGCATTCCGTCCTGATCCCCACCTCCAGGTCGGTGGCCCGGAACTCGAGGCCCTCCTTCCTCGCATCGATCACGATGTTCGAGAGGATCGGGATGGTCGACTTCTTCTCCACGATCCCCTGCATCAGCTCGAGTTCCTTGAGCAGGTTGTCCTTGGCGGTCACGAAATCCATAAGTCCTCCAACTGGGATCGGCTCTTTCTCTCTCTTTTGAGATCGGGAGGGATTGTAGCACTAGCAGGGGCTGTGGACGGCGCGTAAAACGCCGCCCGGGCCGTCGCGGCGCGGGCCCCGGCCGGCCCGGCCCGGTGCACAAACCTGTGGGCGGCGACGAGCGCGACTGTGGACGCTTTCGGGTGCACGGTTCGTGCACAGGCAGCGTCATCGGAATCCACAGGATCCTGTGGACGGCTCACTTGAACGACTCCATGAAGCCTCCCACGAGCCGGGCGAACTCCTTGTCGCGCTCGCGCATCGCCTCGATCTTGCGGACCGCGTGGAGGACGGTCGTGTGGTGCTTGCCGCCGAAGGCGGTCCCGATGGCCGGGAGCGATTTGTCGGTCAGTTTCTTGCAGAGATACATCGCGACCTGCCGGGGAAAGGAGATGTGCTTCGAATTGTTTCGGGACTTGAGCTCGATCGGCCGGAGCTTGAAATAGGCGGCTACGAATTTCTGGATGGCCTCGATGGTGACGGTGCGGCCGCGGTCGTCCATCAGGTCCTTCAGCGTGTCCTGGGCCATCCCGAGGTCGATCGGCCGTCCCGTGAGCGAGGCGTATGCGACCAGGCGGATGAGCGATCCCTCCAGCTCCCGGATGTTCGATCGGACGCGGCCGGCGATGAAGTGGGCCACGTCCTCCGGGAGCTGCACGTTCTCGGCCTCGGCCTTCTTCTTCAGGATGGCGATCTTGGTCTCGAGGTCGGGCGGCTGGATGTCGGCGATCAGCCCCCACTCGAAGCGCGAGCGCAGCCGCTCCTCGAGAGTCGGGATGTCGCGCGGCGGGCAGTCGCTGGTGATGACGATCTGTTTCTGGGACTCGTACAGGGCATTGAAGGTATGGAAGAACTCCTCCTGCGTCCGCTCCTTGCCGGCCAGGAACTGGATGTCGTCGATGAGCAGCACGTCGACGTTGCGGTAGCGCTCCTTGAAGTCGAGGGTCTTCTCGAAGCGGATCGAGTTGATCAGCTCGTTCATGAAGGTCTCGGTGGAAATGTAGAGGTGCCGCACGGCCCCTTTGCTGCGCAGGACCCGGTTGCCGATGGCATGCATCAGGTGGGTCTTGCCGAGACCGACGCCGCCGTAGACGTACAGCGGGTTGTAGGCGCTCGACGGCTGCTCGGCCACCGCCATGGCGGCGGCGTGCGCGAAATTGTTGCAGGAGCTCACCACGAAGGAGTCGAACGTGTACCTCGGGTTCAGGCCGGTCCCGAGCCACGCCGGCTGGGGCGGCGCGGCCTGGCCCGACGGGCGCGCGGCGCCATGGCGGCCCGCGCCGTCCGTCCCCGACTCGAGCGGGAGGCCGCTGACGGGAACGGAACCGGGATTCCCCGCGCCCCTCACCGTGGCCGGCGCCTGCCGGCTCATGAAACGAATCTGGAGATCACTGCTTTCGATCTCCCTCGCGCTCTCCCGGATCTGCGGCAGGTAGTTGCGGCTGATCCAGTCCGCGAACAGAAGGCTCGGCACCTCGATCTGGAGCGTCCCGTCGGCCAGGGACATCTGGTGGGTCGGCTTCAGCCAGGTGTTGAAACTGTGTCGGTTGATCTTGTGCTGCAGGCTGGAGAGGATTTTATCCCAGAGAGTCATGTGCGCTCGGCCCGTAGGAAAGGTTTGACGCCATCGATTTGTTGTAACGCCTTGCTGGCGGCCACTCGCATCGTATCGACGCTCATCATTTCAACAGGTTTTCCACAGGTGTGGAAAAGTCTTTCTGTTGCGAAGTTGATGGCAGGACGCCACTTGTTCGACACGAAGCCGAACCGGGCCGCGATCTTATGTCAACCCTTCCTCCCCCCCACCAGATATGGGGCCGCCGCAAGGCGCGGCGGCAGATGTTGAGCGCCGGTGATCGTCCGCGTATCGGAAACTTGCTCTGGAGACACCCATGCGCCCCCCAGGTGATGTTCCTGGAAAATTTCGGCCACGTCGGCGGTTGTGCTTTTGCTTTGACTGGGCGACGCGGACTATAGCATCGCGGCAAGCGAAGCTGTCAACACCCAATCGCGTTCTTTCGAAAAAAAATTTCCATCAAGCGGCGTGCCACGCCACGAAGAGCCCGTTCCTTGACAGACGCGCTCCGCCGGGGACATAATCCGCCCTTCCTGCAACGGAGACAAGCTCATGAAGCGCACCTTTCAGCCGAACAACCGCCGCCGCAGGAAGACGCACGGCTTCCGGGCCCGGATGAGCACCAAGAACGGACGACTCGTTCTGAAACGCAGACGGGCCAAGGGTCGCAAGCGTCTGACCGTGTGACCGGCGACGCCCGCTTCCGCCCCCAGGATCGCATCCGCAAGCGCAGTGAGTACCAGGTGATCTACGCTCAGGGGCGGAGGATACCCTCCGCGCTCTTCGTCCTGTTCGTGATGCGCAACGGACTCGGTCGGCCGCGGCTCGGCATCACGGCAACACGCCGCGTCGGCGGCGCGGTCAGGCGGAACCGGGCCAAGCGGCTGGTGCGCGAGATATTCCGCAGGCACAAGCGGGAGTTCGAGAACGTGGACATCGTGCTGAATGTTCGGGCGTCCCTGCCCGGCGCCGGAATCGCGCGCCTGGAGTCGGAGCTCCTGGCGCGGCTCCGGCCGTTCGTCCTGAAGACCCCATGACGATCACGCGCGCCGCGGCCGCGCCGGTCCTCGCAGTCCTCCGCCTGTACCGGCGCTTCGTGTCGCCGCTCCTGCCGCCGGCCTGCCGCTTCCTGCCGAGCTGCTCGGAGTACAGCGCCGCGGCGATCGAGCGCCACGGCCTCGCGCGCGGCGTCCTCCTGGCCGCCTGGCGGCTGCTGCGCTGCAACCCGTTGACCCGGGGCGGCCTCGATCCCGTGCGCTGATGGACAAGAAGACCCTTCTCTTCGTCGTCCTCTCGGCGGCCTTCCTGATCGTCTGGTGGATCCTCTTTCCCCCGCAGGCGCCCCCGAAGCCGGCCGCTCCCGTGGCGCCGCCGGGTCAGGAGACCGCCCCGTCGCCTTCGGCTCCGGGACCCGCGGGGTCGCCCGGCCCAGGTTCCCGCGGGCCGGGAGGATCGCCGAGCCTGTCGGGTCTCGGTGGCGCGGCGAGGGAGTCGGCCGCGCGACCGGACATCCCGGCGGGAGCCCGCGTCGAGGGGGCAGGCGAGGAGGAGATCCCCATCGACACGCCTCTGCTCTCCATCCGCCTGAGCAGCCGGGGAGCCCGCGTGACGTCCTGGAGCCTGAAGCACTATCTGGACGACGCCGGCCGGCCGCTCGATCTCGTCTCCCCGGCCGGCCGCTCCCTGGATCATCTGCCTCTGCAGTTCCTGCTCGACGATCCCGATGCGACCCGGAAGCTGAAGGAAGGGATCTACCGGGTCACCCGCAGGGAGGGCGGGGAAGGGGACGGCGCGTTCACCGAGGTCTCGTTCGCGTACAGCGACGGCGCGGGGCTCGCCGCCACCAAGACGCTGCGCATGCCGCACGGCTCCTATCTCGCCGAGCTGCAGTTCGCCGCCGAGGCGGGCGGGAAGGGCGTGACCCCGACTCTCGTGTGGGGCGCCGGGTTCGTGGGGCACAACGGCCTCGAGAAGGGGCAGTACGCCGACGCCGTGTGGGGCACTCTCGACCTGGAGGGGCGCGGCGTCGAACGAAAGCAGCAGCACGGCATGAAACCGGGCGCACCGTGGCTCGAGGAGGGCCGCGTGACCTGGGCCGGCGTCGAGGACAAGTACTTCGCGGCGGTCTTCGTCCCCGATGGCCCGGCTGACGGCCGCGCCCGCTTCGAGCTGCTGCGCCTCGTCGAGGAGGGGCGGGAGCAATTCCATCTTTCCATGGCGCTCGGCCTCCCGGGGCAGTCCAGGGTCCGGTTGTTCGCCGGACCGAAGGACTACGACATCCTCAAGGGACTCGGAATCGGTCTCGAGAAGCTGCTGAACTTCGGGTTCTTCAGCTTCATCGCGCACCCGCTGTTCTACGCCATGAAGATCCTGCGCGGCTACGTCGGGAACTACGGCTGGGCGATCGTCATCCTGACGGTGATCATCAGGCTCCTGTTCTTCCCGATCATGTACAAGAGCCAGATCAAGATGCGCGTCATGCAGGACAAGATGAAACGCGTCCAGCCGAAGATCAAGGCGCTCCGGGAGCGCTACCACAAGCTGGAGAAGAAGGAGGTCGAGAAGGGGCACGCGGGGGCGCGGCAGAAGCTGCGCCGCGAGATGAACGAGGAGATGATGCGCCTCTACAAGGAGGAGGACATCAATCCTCTCGGCTCGATGTCAGGCTGCCTGCCCATCCTGCTGCAGATCCCGATCCTGTACGCCTTCTACACCATCCTGTCGATCGCCATCGAGCTGCGCCGGGCGCCGTTCATGCTCTGGATCCGGGATCTGTCGAGCAAGGACCCGTACTACGTCACCCCCATCATCATGGGGGGGACGCAGCTCATCCAGCAGGCGATGACATCGTCCTCGATCCCGGACCCGGCGCAGCGCCGCATCATGTACCTCATGCCGATCATGTTCACCTGGATCTTCCTCAGTTTCCCCTCGGGGCTGGTGCTATACTGGCTGGTGAACAATCTCCTGGGAATCGCGCAGCAGTACCTGATCAACAAGAAGGCGGCGGCCGCCGAGAAGAAACCGGATTGACCGCAGCCCGCCACGCGTTTTTCCGGCGGCCGGATCGCCGAGGATGAACCGGATGGGTCACGAGCGAAAAGGCGACAGGGAGACGGAACCGGAAGGCGAAGCGCCGGCCGCCGACCCGGCCGACGTCGTGCGCCTGGCGGAGCGCATCCTGCACGGCCTCGGCCTGGACATCAAGGCCACGGTGAGAGACGGGGCGGAGGCGATCCAGCTGGACCTGGCCGGCCCCGACGGCGAGCACCTCCTGAGCCGCAAGGGGGAAGGGCTCGGCGCCCTGCAGTACCTTCTCAACCGGATCATCTATCGCGGCCGGAAGGGCCGGAAGATCCAGGTCGACTGCGGCGGGTTCCGCAAGCTGCGCGAGGACGAGGTCGTGGAGATCGCCGTGCGATCCGCCGAGAAGGTGAAGGCCGGCGGCCAGGAGTGCGTCTTGAGCCCGCTCAATCCCTACGAGCGGCGGCTGGTGCACATCGCCCTGGCCGAGATGGGCGGAGTCGAGACGCGCAGCATCGGCGACGGCTTCCTCAAGCAGATCGCCATCGTGCCGGCCGGGCAACCCAAACAGGACAGGGAACCGGACGGACGCTGACCTTCGCCGGCCGAGCCGGACGGCGCCAGGATGGTCGCCCATGCCCGAACCTCGTCCCCTGAATCCCGCGGACGGCATCGGTGAAGCCCGGCAGGCTCCCGCGTCCGAGACGATCGTCGCCATCTCGACGCCTCCCGGCCGCGGCGGCATCGGCGTCATCCGCCTGTCGGGCCCCCGCGCCCTCTCCATCGCCGCCGGACTATTCCGGCCCGCCGGCCGCGTCGCGGACGACGCGCGAATCCGCTTCGGCCGCTTCGTGGACGAAGCCGGCGAGACGATCGACCACGGGTATCTCGCGGCCTTCCGTCCGCCCGGCTCCTTCACCGGCGAGGAGACGGCCGAGCTCTGGGCCCACGGCAGCCCCGCGGCGCTGCGGCTTCTGGTGCAGGCGGCGATTGCCCTGGGGGCCCGGCCGGCGACGCCCGGGGAGTTCTCCCTGCGCGCCTTCCTGAACGGACGCATGGACGTCACGCAGGCCGAGGCGATCCGCGATCTGATCGAGGCACGCACCGCCTTCCAGGCGAAGGTGGCGCACGACCAGGTCCTGGGGCGGATCTCCCTGGAAGTGAACCGGTTGAAGGACCGCCTGGCGGACGTCGTCGCCCGGCTCGAGGCGGCGATCGAGTTCTCCGAGGAGGGGGAGGCGGGCCGCTTCATGCCGCACGGCGGCCCTCTTCCTGAAGTCGATTCCCTGCGGGGCGCGATCGAGGACCTGGCGGGGACCTTCGAGCGCGGCCGACGCGTCCGGGACGGGGCGACGGTCGCCATCGTGGGATCTCCCAACGCCGGCAAGTCCAGCCTGTTCAACCGCCTCCTGGAAGAGGACCGGGCGATCGTCACCCCCGTGGCCGGCACGACACGGGACATCCTCGAGGAAACCCTCGATCTCCGCGGCATTCCGGTGGCGCTTCGCGACACCGCCGGACTTCACGTTCCGTGCAACGAGGCGGACGCCGAGGCGGTGCGCCGGGCCCGGGAGGCGATCGCCGCGTCCGACGTCGTGATCGTGGTCCTCGACGGATCGCGGCCGCTCCTTCACGAAGAGCGGACGCTCCTCGCGGACCTCGACCGGGCGCGCGCCCTCGTCGCGATCAACAAGATCGATCTGGAATCCGGCCTGGGCCTGGACGAGGCGTTGCGTCTGAAGAAGCGCCATGGGGCGCACGAGGTCTCCGCCAGGACCGGGGCCGGGATGGACGCGCTGCGGCGCGGGCTGGAGGAGACGGTCTCGTCGGGGGCCGCGGCGTCGCGCGAGGAGACCTTCATCACCAACGTCCGCCACCGCGATCTGCTCGGGAAGGCGGCCGGGGCGCTGGCGCGCGTCTCGGAAGGGGCGGGACGCGGCGTGCCGGACGAGTATCTGATCCCGGACTACCGCGAGGCCCTCGATCGTCTGGGGGAGATCACCGGGGAGGTCGGAATCGACGGCATCTACGAGCGCATTTTCAGGAATTTCTGCATCGGCAAATGACGGCGGACGACGTGCAGGCGGCGGGCGCGAGGATGTACGACGTGGTGGTCGTCGGGGCGGGGCACGCCGGCTGCGAAGCGGCCCTGGCCGCGGCCCGCATGGGGTGCGAGACCGCCCTCGTGACGCTCGACGCGCGCGCCGTGGCGCGCATGTCGTGCAACCCGGCGATCGGCGGGCTCGCCAAGGGGCACCTGGTACGCGAAATCGACGCCCTGGGAGGGGAGATGGGCCGGGCGATCGACGAGACGGGCATCCAGTTCCGTCTGCTCAACAGGAGCCGCGGCCCGGCCGTGCAGGCCCCCCGGGCGCAGGCCGACAAGGACGGGTATTCCGCCCGGATGCACCGGGTGGTCTCGTGCACGCCGCGCCTGACGCTCATCGAAGACGAGACGCGCGATCTGCTCGTCGAGAACGGCGTCCTCCGCGGCGTCGTCCTGACCGGCGGCCGGATCCTGGAGGCGGCGTCGGCCGTCGTCACGACCGGGACGTTCCTGCGCGGCCTCCTGCACATCGGCCTTGAGAACCGTCCCGGCGGGCGGATCCACGAGAAGACCTCCGTCGGGTTGTCGCAGGCCCTCGAGCGCCTGGGACTGCCGATGGGGCGGCTGAAGACCGGCACGCCGCCGCGGGTCCTAAGGGACTCGGTCGATTTCGCCGCCATGGACCGGCAGCCGGGGGACGAGGAGCCGGTGCCGTTCTCCTTCGAGACGGACGCCATCACCACACCCCAGGTCGACTGTCACATCACGTTCACCAACCCGAGGACGCACGCGATCATCCGGGGCAGCCTCGACCGGTCGCCCCTGTACTCCGGGCGCATCACGTCGGTGGGGCCGCGCTACTGCCCGTCGATCGAGGACAAGGTGATGCGCTTCGCCGACCGCGACAGGCACCAGATCTTCGTCGAGCCCGAGGGGCGCGACCATCCGTGGATCTACCTGAACGGCGTGTCGACGAGCCTTCCGGGCGAGGCCCAGGTCAAAATGGTCCGATCGATCCGCGGCCTCGAGCAGGCCGAGGTGGCGCGCGCCGGCTACGCCGTCGAGTACGACTTCGTGCAGCCGACCGCCTGCCGACACACGCTGGAGACGAAGGAGGTGCGCGGCCTGTTCCTGGCGGGGCAGATCAACGGCACGACCGGCTACGAGGAGGCCGCGGCGCTCGGGCTCGTCGCCGGCGTCAACGCCGCTCTGATGGTCCAGGCCCGGCCGCCCATGGTGCTGTCGCGCGGTGAGGCGTACATCGGGGTGCTGGTGGACGACCTGGTCCTGAAGGGGACGGCCGAGCCGTACCGCATGTTCACCTCGCGCGCGGAGTACCGGCTCCTGCTCGACGCGGACAGCGCCGATCTCCGGCTCACCGGGCACGGCCGCGCCCTCGGGCTCGTCGGGGACGCTCGCTACGCGCGATTCGTGGACAGGCGGGACGGCATCCTCGAATTCAGCCGTGCCCTCGAATCGCGGACGATGGGGCCCGCCAGCCCGGCCGCGCGCCATGCGGAGGAGTCGCTCGGCGTCCGCATCGTCGAGCCGACGACGCCGGCGAGGCTTCTCAGGCGCAGCGACCTGGACCTCGATGCGCTCCTCCGGCTGGTGGCGGAGGACGCGCCGGCGGCCCTGAGGCCGCGCGATCGGCGTTACGTGGCCAGCCGGCTGCGTTACGGCGGCTACATCGAGCGGCAGGAGAGGGATCTGGAGAGACTAAGGCGCGAGGACGGCAGGCACATCCCTCCCGATTTCGAGTACCAGGGGATCCCCGGACTGTCGAGCGAAATTGTCGAGAAGCTCACGCGGGCACGGCCGGAGACCCTGGCGCAGGCGGGCCGCATCTCGGGGGTCACGCCGGCGGCTCTCAGCCTGATGAACATCTACCTGATGAAATCCGGCCGGCCGGCCGGATCGTGCGCCGGCACCGGAGACGCGGTTATTTCTGGAACAGCTCCCGCACATCCACGCCGAAGAACTGGTAGCCGTTGTATCTCAGGACCGTCAGGCTGTCCCACTCCTCCTGACCCTGCAGGTTCAGAGTAAACGTCTTGAACTCCAGCTGGTCGGGCAGGGAAAGACTGTGTAATTCATTGAGAAAAGTGATGTTATAGCTGCTTCCCTGGGGCTTTTTCCCCATCGGGAAGACGAGAAACCTGGGAGCCTGGCGGTATTCCTTCAGCTGATCCTTGAGCCGCTCGGTCTGGTTGCCTGGCTCGGCCTCCACTTTGAGAATGTTGGAGTTCTCCATGTCCACCCAGATCTTCCCGCTCCACTGATAAATGGTCGTCCCCGTGGTGAACGGCAACGGTGCGGTGAATTCGATGATGTGCGCCTGGCGTAGCGAGAACCATTCCTGCCCCGCATAGCGGAAATGGAACAGCTTCTGCCGATCGGGCGCGAACATCAACGTCCACGAGAACGCATCGGGGAACGCGAAATTGATGTCCGTCTCGGGGACGGTCTTCCCCAGCCGCCCGGTGTGGGCCTGCCGGAACGGCCGGTATCGCTGCTCCTGGGCCTCGACGTACATGTAGTCGAAGCGCCGCTCGTTCTTCGGATCGTCGGTCGTCTTCAGGGTCTCGATGCAGACGAATCGGAGCGCGACGGTCTCGTAGGCGTGGGCCCGCTGCCCGAGATCTTTCAAGAGGGCATCGAGGTCGAAGGAGGAGGCGCTCCCCGTTGCCGGAGTCGGGGACGGAGCTGGCGCGGCCGCGGGGAACTTACCGGGGCTTGGAGTGTGCGCCGGCGTCGGGACCCCCCGGGCCACGGGGATGGATGCCCCCGCCCAGGCGACGCACGCCATGCCCGTCAGAACCAGAAGCAACCGTCCGCGCGGCTTCACGCCTGCCTCTCCCCTTCATGCTAACGTACGCCATCTATGGTATCCGCTTTTCGCGAACGGCTCCTCGCCGGAGCGCAATCGCTGGGCCGCTCACTTTCCGAGGAAGAGATCGAGGCGTTCTCGATCCATTACCGCCTCCTCAAGGACTGGAGCCGGCGGATGAACCTGACCGGCCTCAAGGACATGGACGCGCTCGTTCGCCGGCACTTTCTGGAGCCGATCGCCGCCTCGGACTTGGTGGGACAGGAGGGAAGGCTGGTCGACCTCGGATCGGGAAATGGATTCCCGGCGATTCCGTTGAAGGTCCTGAGGCCCCGGCTGGAACTGATCCTGGTCGAAGCGTCCGAGAAGAAGTCCTCCTTTCTCTGGGCCGTCCTCCGCGGGCTCCGCCTGGAGAAGGCCCGGGTCGAGACCCGCCACGTCCGGGAGACCACCGACCTGGTCGACATCCTGCCTTGCAAGTACTTGACACTGCGGGCAATCCAGGCGCGGCGCGTGCTGAAAGGGAGGCCGGTCCCGATCCTGGAGCCCGGTGGGAGAGGATTGTTCTTCCTGTCGGCGGAGGACGCCGAATCCCTGAGGGGGCTCCCCGTTCCGGGGCTGCACCTGGTCGACACCCGCCCCTTGCCTGGTGGGGCCGATTCGGTGGTCGCGATCCTGGAGCCGGCGATTCTCTGAAGACCGTCCGATGTTCCACGTGGAACATCCAGCGGCCCCCCGATGTTCCACGTGGAACATTTCGGGGCCGTCGTGTGGCACCTAATCTCACGCGGCTGTGCTACCCTTCGCCGCACATGGGACGAATCGTCGCCATCGCCAACCAAAAGGGTGGGGTCGGTAAGACGACGACGGCGGTCAGCCTGGCGGCGGCGCTGGCGATCGCCGAGCGATCGACCCTCCTGATCGACATGGATTCGCAGGCCTCCTCGACCAAGGGGCTGGGACTGAAGCCAAACCCGGGCGGAGAGATGTACAGCGTCCTGTCCGGCGAAGTGCGGCTGGACCAGATCCTCGTGCCGACCGAGCTGGAATGCCTGACCGTCGCGCCGGCGAGCCGCGACCTCGTGGGGATCGAGGTGGAGCTGGCCGGAGTCCAGGGACGCGAGTACCGCCTGCGGGAGGCGGTCGCCCTGGTCCGCGACCGGTTTCAGTACATCCTGGTCGACTGCCCTCCGTCGCTCGGACTGCTGACCATCAATGCCCTCGCCGCGGCCGACGGAATCCTCATCCCTGTGCAGTGCGAGTATCTGGCCCTGGAGGGGGTGTCGGAGCTGGTCGAGACTCTGTACCGGATCCGCGCCTCGGTGAACCAGACCCTCGAGCTCGACGGGGTTCTGCTCACCATGTTCGACGAGCGCACCAACCTGTCCCGCCAGGTCGTCGCCGACATCCGCTCATTTTTCAAGGAAAGGGTCTTCCGGACGATCGTGCCGCGCAACGTCCGGCTCGGCGAAGCGCCCAGCTTCGGCAAGCCGATCATGCTGTACGACATCCGTTCCAAGGGCTCGGAGTCGTACCTGAACCTGGCCCGTGAGGTGATCAGGAGATATGAAAAGACAGGCACTCGGCAAAGGACTGAGCAGCCTCATCCCTGAGCCGGCGCATCTCCGGCCGGAAGGGGGACTGATGATGCTGGAGGTGAGGCGGATCAAGCCGAGCCGCCACCAGCCCCGATCCGACTTCGGCGGCCTCGAGGGGCTGGTCGATTCCATCCGTGAGAACGGCATCGTCCAGCCGGTGATCGTGAGGCAGGAGGACGACGGCTTCCATCTCATCGCCGGCGAGAGGCGTTGGCGCGCAGCCCAGATCGCGGGGATGGAGAGGATCCCGGCCATCGTGCGGAAGGTGGCCGACGACCGCGTGCTCGAACTCGCCCTGATCGAGAACATCCAGAGGAAGGAGCTGAATCCGATCGAGGAGGCCAGGGCGTACGAGGTCCTCCTCGACGAGATGAAGCTCTCCCATGCCGACGTCGCCAGGCGCGTCGGCAGGGAGCGCTCGTCTATATCTAACTCATTGCGTATATTGAAGTTACCAGCAGTCGTACAAGACTACCTGCGGGAAGGAAGCCTGTCGATCGGCCACGCCAAAGTGATCATGGCAATTCTCGACGCCGAGACACAGATTAAGCTCGCCGGGGAGGTCGCCCGCGACCTGCTGTCGGTGCGGGAGACCGAGCAGCGCGTGGCGGAGTGGAATGCGGCCGCGGCGCCCCGGAGGGGGAAGAAACCCCGGAAGGATGCGGCCGACGGTTCGGGAGTCGACCCGAACGTCGCCGCCGCCGCCGAGCGCCTGACGCGGGCGCTGGCCACGAAGGTCCGGATCGCCCAGCGAGGCGGTCGCGGGCGGATCGAGATCGAGTTCTACTCGGACGAGGAGCTGCAGCGGCTGTACGAGTTCCTGTTGACCGCGGAGAAGGGGCACTGACTTCGTCAGCCGCCTCGCCGCAGGGGGGAGCGGAGACGATGAAGGGAGGATTTGTCATGCCATTCAGCAAGGAGGCCCTGCTCAGGGATCACGTGTCCCCGGACGACATCAGCGGGTTTCTGGCGGAGGGGACGGAGATCCACGGCGAAGTCCGTTTCCGGGACGTCCTCCGCGTGGACGGGAAGATCGGCGGAAAGATCCTCTCCGAGAGGGAGCTGGTGGTCGGCGAGTCGGGAGAGGTGGAGGCGGACGTGGAAGTCGGCATCCTGTCGGTGAGCGGCAAGGTGACCGGCACGATCCACGTGCGCGAGAAGCTCGAGATTCACCCCACCGGCCGGGTCCTCGGCGACGTCACCCTGGAGAAGCCGAACCTCGTGATCCACGAGGGGGGGATCTTCGAGGGTAACATCGACATGAACGCCGGCAAGAAGAAGGACGCCCGCGACGTCCCGCACAAAGAAGGCGATATAGAGCCGATCAGGAAGCACAGCTCGACGAACTAGCAGCCGGCGCCATACTCGGACAGGCTCCTAGGGCCTGCCCCGCCGCCGGCTCCCCGAGACGGCCGGGACCGGCTCGTCCACCGCCGGCGAGATCGACCGCGCGGGGTCGAGCATGTCCACGATCTCCCTGTCCCACCAGCCCTTGGCGACCTCCTCCCGCATGATGGTCATCACCGTCTCGTGGGGCAGCGCCTTGCGGTAGGGCCGGGCGGTGGCCAGGGCGTCGTAGACGTCGACCGCGGTGATGATCCGCACCAGGAGCGGGATCTCCTTGCCCGCCAGATGGTCGGGATAGCCGGAGCCGTCGAGCTTCTCGTGATGGTGCCTGATGAGGGGCAGGACGCGCTCCATGGTGCGCATCGCCTTGCACAGATTGGCGCCGACGACGGGGTGGGTGCGCATCACGGTGAGCTCTTCCGGCGTCAGGGGGGCCGGTTTGTTCAGGACCGAGTCGGACACCGCGATCTTGCCGAGATCGTGGAAGATCCCCCCCAGCCAGAGCGTCTCGAGATCCTCCTGCCCCAGGCCGAGGGTCTTCCCGATGCGCACCGCGTACTGCCCGAGCCGCTTGCAGTGATCCCCCGTGTAGCGGTCGCGCCCCTCGACGACCAGCGCGATGCTCTTCAGGACGTTCGAGGCGTGCTCGAACTCGTCCGTGAAATGCTTCAAAGATAGAAGCGAGCGGACGCGAGTGGTCAGCTCGACGGTGTCGAACGGCTTGTTCAGGAAATCGTCGGCCCCCAGTTCGATCGCCTTGATCTTGTCGGGCAACAGATCGAGGGTCGTCAGCACGATGACCGGGACGAGCCGCGTGCGCGGATCGTTCTTCAGCTCGCGGCACACGTCATACCCATCGCGCCGGGGCATCACGAGATCGAGAAGCACGAGATCGGGAACGTGATCGGCGATCGACGCCAGCGCCTCCTCGCCGTCCCCCGCTTCCTCGACCTGGTAGCCGAGAGGGTCCAGGAGCTCGCGCAGCAGCCTCCGGTTCTCCGGCTCGTCATCCACCACGAGAATCCGCTCGGAAGACATGCGCCATCCCTCGACCGAAGTTGCCGCGCCTGCCAGGACGATCCCTGGATCAGAAGATTTGCGTGGCGGGGGCGGATGTCAAGGCTCAAACGACACGATCGCGCCGGCGACGGAAATGTGATCGGGGCTTCGCAGCGACCTGCTGAGCGATCTCGAGCGCTTGGCGAGGGAACATGAGAGGCTGACAGTCAGGTGTCTGGGACGTCCGTGGAACGACCGGTCCCTGGTGAGTGAAGGTTCTGGCGACGTCGGGCAGGCTTGAGAAGACCGACGAGATCGTCCGGCGCATCCTGTAAGGAAGCCCTCAACAATTTTTTGAAGATTGTGCTTGACTCGCGCAATGCATAGGTGTATCTTACACCCAGCGTGAACGGCACTGCCCGCCCCCGCCGCGCGCGCTTCGTCCCAACGAAGGTGGCTCCATCCAACGCCCCAGGCGAGGTGTCTCTTTGCAGGGGATGGTCTCTCAGGACAAGGATTTCGCCGGGCCCATGGGGCCTGCGGCACAGGCGATCCGTCTGGAGCCGAAGGCGACGTACGTGCCCGAAGCGCTTCTCGATCTTGCGTCGGGGGGTGAAGGCCGTCAAATCGTGCGTGGCCTCGCGGCGTTCCTCCTCGACCGTCATCTCCGGCGCCTGTCCTGTATGCGCAGTCCTCTCGAGCTGCGCCTTGGTCGGCTGCTGGCACGGTTGCGAGCGTCGTCGGGGTATCTGGAGCTTGGCTTCGCTAGGCTGGCCGACTACGTGACCGAGCGCCTCGGGATGTCGGCACGGCGGATGCAGGTGCTCCTTCAGATCGATGCGGGCCTGGAGGATCTGCCGGTCACGGCAGAAGCATACAGGGCTGGGTCAATCACGCACAGCCAGCTCCGACTGCTGCTTCGGATCGTGACACCGGACACGGAGGCCCGATGGGTGGGGAGGGCCAGGAGCGTCACGGTGCGGCTTCTCCAGGAGGAAATCCAAGCGGCGGCGCGTGAAGCGGCGAGCGCCACGCTTGCCGATGCGACCGCGACCCCGGCGGCCACCACAGCGCCGATCGATGAAGAAAGGGAGGGGCGATGGGAGAGCTTCAGATGCCCGGAGCAAATCCGGGGTCGGTGGGAGTATGCGCTTGAGATTTGCCGGGCGTCGGCGGGAAGCGATGCCCCGGCCTGGCAGTGCGCCGAGTACATTGCCGCAGATTTTCTTGCCGGAGTGCCGGATCTTCCCTCGATGCTTGCGCGTGGCTGCCAGGACGGGGCTGCCTCGGAGACCGAATTCGATGATCCCCTAACCGAGGACGATCCTTGCCCGGCGGGAAAGTCGCCCTGCGGACAGGATGACGGCGTCGATCTCTTCGAGGAAGTGCTCGCGACCTACGAGAGGAGGCACGGTTCCAACCGGTGGGCGCCGCCGGAGAATCCGGAGGTTATCCTGCCGGATGATGTGCGAGACGATCCGGCGGATGGGCCCCGGGATCTGGATGACAGACTGCGGGCCCTGATCCGCCTCCGCCAGAACCTGGCCTGGCAACAGGGGCGCCTGCTCCGCACGCTTGTTGCGCTCGGACTCCACCGGGAGATCGGGTTTCTGTCCTTCGAGAGTTATTGTCGTGAGCGCGTTGGCTTCGGCTTGCGGCGGGCGCGGCAGCTGATAGCCCTCGATCGTCGGCTCACCGGCCTGCCGCGCATCGCCGACGCGTACCGAGGGGGCGATCTCTCGTGGGTCCAGGCTTCGAGCGTGGTCCGCGTGGCGGATCGGCAGTCCGAAGAGGCCTGGGTGCGGCTCGCAACGTCCGTCACCGTCCGGCGTCTGCGTGATGAGGTCAATATTGCCGCCGGCCGGGCCGGGGACCCTGGCGTTCGAGCGGGAGGCTTGCAGCCGGCGGGGATGACTCCCTCGGGAGAAATCGAGCCGCGATCTCCACGGCTCGGACCGTGGAGCGGGGTGCAAACGTGTGCGCGGAGCGTCGAAGAACCGCAGGCCGCCGAGGCCGGGGTGCAAACGTGGGCGTCATGGGGGACGGTCCGCTTCTGGGCTCCGGACGATGTCGCCCGCCTCTGGCGTCACGCGATCGAAGTCTGCCGTCTTGTCGCAGGCAGCGCTCTGCAGGATTGGGAATGCGTCGAGTCGATGCTGTCGTCTTTCAGGAAGACATGGGAGGTAACTGACGGCGCAGACTGGCAGCGAAATTATCTCATCTACGAACGGGACGGCTGGCGCTGCCGGGTCCCCGGCTGCTCCTCCCGCCGGAACCTCAACGCGCACCACATCTTCTACCGTTCGCAGGGCGGCGACGACGAGGGGGAGAACCTGGTGACCATCTGCGCCACGCATCACCATCAGGGGTTCCACGCGAGCCGACTGCGGTGTCATGCGCTGCCGGGCGGTCTTTTCGCCTGGGCGCTGGGACGGCGACTGGAGGGTAGGCCGCTGGAGCGATTCATCGAAGACGTCCGGTGGGGAAAAGCGTTGAGGAAGCCGGGGATGGAGAGCGTTGAATGACGATGCGTCCGCGGTTCCTCTCCCGCCTAAGCCCCGCGATCGTTGACACTTCGGCGGGGCGTGTGCTACGTTCCGCCGTTCCGAAGAGGGTTTCCCGGCGGCGCCACGGGCAGGCGGCGCGTGCGGGGTCTTATGATGCCTCCCGGCGTCCTTCCGGTCCCGGCCGCCGGCCCTTCCCTGTCCGGAGAACTCGGGTGCAGCCAGTCGTCGTCGCGAAGCGGTACGCGCGGGCCCTCGCCGACCATGTCGACGGGGCCGGGATGCGGGGCGGGAGGGGCAAGCCCGCCCGGGCCGGCCACAACACCACACCGGATTTGCAGGCGGTCGCGGACGAACTGGACCTGGCCGCCCGCGTGCTGGGCGCCGACCTCATGTTCCAGCGCTTCTTCGCGGATCCCGCCATCGGCCAGGAGGAGAAGCGGGCGGCGATCGACGCGCTGGCGAAGCACGGCAAGCTCGGCGACTCGGTACGGAGATTCCTGCTGGTCCTGGTCGCCAACCGGCGGCTCGGGATGATCGGCGCCGTCCGGGACGCGTTCGCCTCGATCAAGGACGAGCGCATCGGCATCGTCTCGGCGGAGACGACGACGGCGAGGCCCCTCACGGCGGCCGAGGCGAAGCGCCTGCATGCGGCGCTGGAGAGCCTGACCGGCCGGTCCGTGAAGGTCACGCACCTCGTGGACCCCTCCGTGCTGGGGGGGGCGCGCACCCGCATCGGGTCGAAGGTCTACGACGGCACGCTGAGGCACAAGCTGGAGACCCTGCGCGGCCGGCTCGTGGGCGCGCGATGAACGGTCGGACCCGGGCCGCCGTTCACCCTGGGGTTTGACGAACCATTTCTAGGAGAACGCCGCATGGCGGAGATCAAGGCGGACGAGATCACCAGCGTCCTGAGGCAGCAGATCGAGGGGTTCCAGGGGGGCGTGGAGGTCTCCGAGGAGGGGACGATCATCTCGGCCGGCGACGGCATTGCCCGGGTGTACGGCCTCGAGAACTGCATGGCCGGCGAGCTCCTGCAGCTGCCGCACAACGTCTACGGGATGGCGCTCAACCTCGAGGAAGAGTCGGTGGGCGTCGTGCTGTTCGGCGAGTTCTTCAAGATCAAGGAAGGGGACACGGTCAAGCGCACGGGCCGCATCACCGAGGTCCCGGTCGGCGACGAGCTGATCGGCCGGGTGGTCAACCCTCTGGGGATGCCGCTGGACGGCAAGGGGCCGATCGCCACCAGGAAGACGGGACAGCTGGAGCGCATCGCGCCGGGCGTCGTGGACCGGCAGCCGGTCAAGGAGCCGCTGCAGACCGGCATCAAGGCGATCGACGCCATGATCCCGATCGGCCGCGGCCAGCGCGAGCTGATCATCGGGGACCGCCAGACCGGCAAGACCGCCATCGCCATCGACGCCATCCTCAACCAGAAGGACAGCGGCGTGATCTGCATCTACGTCGCCATCGGCCAGAAGCGATCGACCGTGGCCCAGGTGGTCAAGACGCTGACCGACATGGGGGGGATGGCGTACACCATCGTCGTGACCGCCTCGGCGTCCGACCCGGCGACCCTGCAGTACATCGCGCCGTACGCCGGCTGCTCCATGGGAGAGTTCTTCCGCGACAATGGGCGGCACGCGCTGGTCATCTACGACGACCTGAGCAAGCACGCCGCCGCCTACCGCGAAATCTCCCTCCTGCTGCGCCGGCCGCCAGGCCGGGAGGCCTACCCCGGGGACGTCTTCTACCTGCACTCGCGCCTCCTGGAGCGCGCGGCCAAGATGAGCGACGAGCTCGGGGGGGGCTCGCTGACGGCGCTGCCGGTCATCGAGACGCAGGCCGGCGACGTGTCGGCCTACATCCCGACCAACGTCATCTCCATCACCGACGGGCAGATCTACCTGGAGGGGGACCTGTTCTTCTCGGGCATCCGGCCGGCGGTCAACGTCGGGTTGTCGGTCAGCCGGGTCGGCGGCAACGCGCAGATCAAGGGGATGAAGCAGGTGGCCGGGACCCTGCGCCTCGACCTGGCGCAGTTCCGCGAGCTGGCGGCGTTCGCGCAGTTCGGCTCGGACCTGGACAAGGCGACCCAGGCCCAGCTGGCCCGCGGCCGGCGTCTCACCGAGCTCCTGAAGCAGCTGCAGTACAGGCCCCTGTCGGTCGAGAAGCAGGTCATCGCTCTGTTCGCCGGGGTCAACGGCTTCCTGGACGGCCTGGAGGTCGCGCAGGTGCGCCCCTTCGAGGAGGCGCTGTACCGCCACCTCGACGGCCCGGGGCGGCCCGTGTCCCGGAAACTCATGGAGCGGAAGGCGATCGACGACGAGATCAAGGCGGATCTGCGCGCCATGCTCGATGCCCTGAAGGTCGATTTCCTGGCGAAGTCGCCGGCCGCCTGAGGGCGCCAAGGTCCCATGGCCAACGTCCGCGACTACCGCACCCGCATCCGCAGCGTCAAGAGCACGCAGCAGATCACGCGCGCCATGAAGCTGGTGTCGGCATCCAAGCTGCGCCGGGCGCAGGACCGGATCCTCTCGGCGCGGCCCTACGCCCGCAAGATGCTCGAGGTCCTGTCGTCCCTCGCCACACGCGCCCACCCCGAGAAGCACCCGCTCCTGAGCCGGCGCCCGGAGGAGAAGGTCCTGGTCGTCGTGATCACCGCCGACAAGGGGCTGTGCGGCTCGTTCAACACCAACATCCTGAATCGCGCGCGGGTCTTCCTGGACGAGCGGCGGGGGCGGGCCGCGGGCATGGTCCAGGTCGACATCATCGGAAAGAAGGCCCGGGACTGGTTCCGGCGGCGCGACTACGGGGTGCGCCGCACCGTCGTCGACATCTTCAGGGACGTCACCTTCGAGGAGGCGCGCGACGTCGCCGGCCCGCTCATCGATCTCTTCTCGCGCGGCGAGCTCGACTCTGTGTACCTGGTCTACAACGAGTTCAAGTCGGTCATGCAGCAGCGCGTCGTGGTGGAGCCGCTCCTGCCGATCCCGCAGGCCGCGTTTCTGGCCGGGGCCGGGAAGCCCGAGGACTACCTCTACGAACCGCACCAGGAGAGCCTGTTCGCGGCGCTCCTGCCGAAGCACGTGATGATCCAGGTGCACCGGGTGCTCCTGGAATCGGTCGCTGCCGAGCACGGCGCCCGCATGACGGCGATGGAGAACGCCACGCGGAACGCGGGGGAGATGATCGACTCCCTGACCTTGCAGATGAACAAGATCCGGCAGGCGTCCATCACCAAGGAGATCCTCGAGGTGGTCAGCGGCGCCGAGGCGCTGAAGTAGCGGGCTCGATCCGATGAGGACGCCGCTGAGGCCGGGCGAGGAGCTGGTGGCGATGGTGCGCCGCCACTGGGTGGTGCTGAGCGGTCCCTTCGCGGCGGCGCTGTTCCTGCTCGGGTGCCTGATCGGGGCGTGGTTCATCAAGAGGCCCTGGATCGCACCGGCGGCCGGCGCGGCGCTCGCGGCGGCCGCCCTGTGGGCGGGCTGGCGCTGGCTCGAGTGGCGCTGCGATCTCTGGGCGATCACGTCGGAGCGCGTGATCGACGAGGCGGGCGTGCTGTCGCTGCGGGCCGTGGACAGCCCGCTCGACAAGATCCACAACGTCGCGTGCAGCCAGTCGCTCCTGGGACGGATGCTGGGATTCGGGACGCTTAACATCCAGACCGCCGCGGAAGCCGGCTCCACGACGATCGAACACGTCGCGCGACCGATGGAGGTGAAGGAGGCGATTCTCGAGCGCCAGCAGCGGGGCCGCTACCGGCCGGGAGACGATCCGCGCGGAGCGGCGGGCGGGGCCGGCGCGGCCGACGATCGCAGGGGCGGCGCGCCGGACGCCGCGGGCCCCGGCCACGAGACGAGAGAGTGCCCGTTCTGCGCGGAGCGGATCAAGGCCCGCGCCAAGGTGTGCCGCTTCTGCGGCCGCGATGTCTAGGGGTTCGACCCTGTCGAGGAGAACGCGTCGATGAACGTCGGCAAGATCGTGCAGATCATCGGTCCCGTGGTGGACGTGCAGTTCACCGACGAGAACCTTCCCGCCATCTACAACGCCGTGCGCATCACCAGCGAGGGGTTCGACGTCCCGCAGCCGATCGACGTCATCGCCGAGGTGGAGCAGCACCTGGGAGAAGGGCGCGTCCGCTGCGTGGCGATGGAGCCGACCGACGGCATGGTACGCGGCATGAAGGCCTTCGACACCGGGGCGGCGATCATGGTGCCGGTCGGCAAGGAGGTCCTGGGGCGGGTCATCAACGTCCTCGGGAGGCCGGTCGACAAGATGGGGCCGATCAAGGCCGCGAAGACCCTGCCGATCCACCGCGAGGCCCCCTCCTTCGAGGAGCAGAGCACCGAGCTGCAGATGTTCGAGACCGGCATCAAGGTCATCGACCTGCTCGAGCCGTACCTGAAGGGGGGCAAGACCGGGCTGTTCGGGGGGGCCGGCGTCGGCAAGACGGTCATCATCATGGAGCTGATCCACAACGTCGCCCTGAAGCACGGCGGCGTGTCGGTCTTCGCGGGTGTGGGGGAGCGCACCCGCGAGGGGAACGACCTGTGGCGCGAGATGAAGGAGTCGGGGGTCATCGGCAAGACCGCCCTGGTGTACGGCCAGATGACCGAGCCCCCCGGGGCGCGCCTGCGGGTCGGCCTGACCGGGCTGACGGAGGCGGAGTACTTCCGGGACTTCGAGGGGCAGGACGTCCTGCTGTTCATCGACAACATCTTCCGGTTCACGCAGGCGGGGTCGGAGGTGTCGGCGCTCCTCGGCCGCATGCCTTCAGCGGTCGGCTACCAGCCGACCCTGGCGACCGAGCTGGGGGAGCTGCAGGAGCGCATCACCTCGACCGTGAAGGGATCGATCACCTCGGTGCAGGCGATCTACGTTCCGGCCGACGACTACACCGATCCGGCCCCGGCCACGACGTTCGCGCACCTGGACGCCTCGACCAACCTGTCGCGCAAGATCTCCGAGCTGGGCATCTACCCGGCGGTCGATCCGCTGGCCTCGACCTCGCGCATCCTCGACCCGCGCATCGTCGGCCAGGAGCACTACGACGTGGCGCGCGGCGTGCAGGGACTCCTGCAGCGCTACAAGGACCTGCAGGACATCATCGCCATCCTGGGGATCGACGAACTGTCCGAGGAGGACAAGGTCATCGTGGCGCGGGCGCGCAAGATCCAGAGGTTCCTGTCCCAGCCCTTCTTCGTGGCCGAGCAGTTCACCGGGCTGAAGGGGAAGTACGTGCCGATCGCCGAGACCGTGCGCTCCTTCAAGGAGGTCCTGGAGGGGAAGCACGACGACCTTCCCGAGCAGGCGTTCTACCTGGTCGGCGCCATCGACGAGGTGATCGAGCGGGCCGAGAAGATGAAGTCGGCCGCCTGAGGAGACCATGCCGCTACCGGAGTCGATCCACCTGGAGATCGTCACGCCCGAGCAGCGCCTGGCCAACGAGGTCGTGGACGAGGTGGTCCTGCCCGGGAGCGAGGGTTCGCTCGGCGTCCTTCCCGGCCACACGCCGCTCCTGACGACCCTCGGGATCGGCGAGCTGATGTACCGGCGAGGGGCCTCCCGGCACCGGGTGGCGATCGCCTGGGGATTCGCCGAGGTCCTGCCGGACCGCGTGAGCATCCTGGCGGAGATCGCCGAGAGCGCCGAGGGGATCGACCGCGATCGAGCCCTGAAGGCGCGCGATCGCGCCGCGGCCCGTCTTGCGGGGCGATCGCCCGACACCGACTTCAAGCGCGCCCAGGTGGCGATGCAGAAGGCGATCATCCGCCTCCAGATCAGCGAGGGCGTCGGGCCGAACGAGCCGTCCTAGCGCATCGGGACGCCCCGGCCGCGGGCCGGCGAGGACCACCATGCAGCCCCGGTCCCGACTCTCGATCGTCATCCCCGCCTACAACGAGGCCGCGCGCATCCGCGCGAGCCTGCAGACGGCGGCCGACTACCTCGCCGCCAGCGCCCCCGATGCGGAAATCCTGGTGGTGGACGACGGCAGCGCCGACGGAACGGCCGCCCTCGTCGAGGCGTTCGCCGCCTCCCGTCCGCCCGGCGTCCCGCCGACCGTGAGACTCCTGAAGAACGGCAGGAACCGCGGCAAGGGATACAGCATCAAGCACGGAGTGCTCCTGGCCGGGGGGGACCTCGTGCTGACCTCGGATGCCGATTTCTCGACGCCGATCGCGGAGCTGCCGCTCCTCCTCCGGCCGGTCGAGACGGAGGGATACGGGATCGCCATCGGCTCGCGAGCGCTCGCGGAGTCGCGCGTGGAGATCCACCAGGCGGCGTGGCGCGAAGCGATGGGGCGCGGCTTCAACCGCCTGGTGCGCTCCCTCACCGGGCTCCCCTTCCGGGACACGCAGTGCGGCTTCAAGCTGATGCGGCGGCAGGACGTCCTGCCCCTGTTTCGCGCCGCGCGCATCGAGCGCTTCGCCTACGACGTCGAGATCCTCTACCTGGCCAGGAAGACCGGGATCCGCGTGGCGGAGGTGCCGGTCCTGTGGCGCAACGCCGCGGGGAGCAAGGTGAATCCACTGGTCGATCCGCTCGACATGCTGAAGGACATCGTGTGGGTGGTGCTGCGCGACCGCCTCGGCCGATATGGCGCGCTGGGGCGGCAGCCGGCCGCCGCGGATCGCCGGACATGAGGGTCTCGCGGGCGCGGAAGGCCCTGACGGCCGCCCGGGCGGTCGCCCTGGCGCGCCGTCTGCAGCGGCGCGGGCGGGTGGTGGTGTTCACCAACGGCTGCTTCGACCTGCTGCACGCGGGGCACGTGGAGCTCCTGGAAGCGGCGCGGGCGCACGGCGATTTCCTGGTGGTGGGCGTCAATTCCGATCGCTCCGTGAGGCGCCTGAAGGGGCCGGGGCGCCCGATCGTCCCGCTGCCTGAGCGGATGGAGATCCTGGCCGCGCTCCGCGCGGTGGATTGCGTCGTGGGGTTCGGCGAGGCGACGCCCGCCCGCCTGATCTCCCGGCTCCGCCCGGACGTCCTGGTGAAGGGATCGGACTACCGCAAGAGGGAGATCGTCGGCCGCGACACGGTCGAGGCCCTGGGCGGCCGGGTGGTCCGGGTGCCGCTGCGGCGCGGGCTCTCCACATCAGGCCTGATCCGGCGGGTCCTCCGCCCGCCCGTGCTTCGCGGCTGATCGCCCGGGCGGTCCGAGACTCGGACCAGCTCCTAAGGTGCCGGTGGAATCGATCCTGCGTTCTCTTCTCGACTTCACGGCGCGTGACCGCGATCTCCTGGCGTCCCTGCCGGACGCCGGGGAGGCGAAGCGCCGCCGGGTCGCGGTCGCCGGGCTGAACCCCGCCGCGGCGGCGGTCCTGGTGTCGGCCCTGACCGGGAGGGCCCCCGCCGGCAAGGTCCTGCTGATCGTCCCGGGCGAGAAGGAGGCGGAGGGGTTCAAGTCGGACCTGTCGTTCGCCCTCGCCGCGCTGCGCGGGCCCGGCGCCCGGGTCCACCTCTTCCCGTCGCTCGAGGCCGACCCGTACCAGGAGCTGGCGCCGCACCTGCGCGTCGCGTGCGAGCGCGCGCAGGCGCTGCGCTCCCTGCGCGAGCCGGGCGAGGCGATCGTGGTCGCCCCCACCCGCGCCCTCATCTACCCGCTGGCGCCTCCCGCGACGTTCGACGCGTACCGCCTCGATCTGAGCGAGCGGCAGCCCCTCCGGCCGGATGAGCTCTCAGGGTTCCTTCTGGAAGCGGGCTACCTAAGGGTCGATTTGGTCTCCTCGATGGGGGAGTTCTCCCGCCGGGGCGGCATCATCGATTTCTTCCCGCCCCTGGGCGGCGCCCCGTTGCGCGTCGAGTTCTGGGGAGAAGAGGTGGAATCGCTCCGCACCTTCGACCCCGAGACGCAGCGCTCCACCGCCCGCCTGCCGTCGGCCGAGGCGCCGCCGGTGCGCGAGTACCCCTGGTCGAATGCGGCGCTCGAGCGGCTGCGGGCGGCGCTCGAAGCGCGCCACGCCGCCTGGAAACCCCCGGCCGCCCGAAGGCACCGGTTCGACAAGGACGACCTCCTGACCCGGATCGAGGCGCTCGCCTCGGGCCGGTCCTTCGCCGGCCTCGAAGCCTGTGTCCGGCTGGCGGAGCCGCGCCCCGCGTCGCTGTTCGACTATGCGCCGGGGGCGCTTCTGGTCTCCTGGGAGGAGGGCCAGGTCCTCTCGGACCTCGAAGCGGTCTACGTCGAGATGCATGCCTCCTACGATCTGTCCGAGGATTTCGGCATGCCTCCGCCCGGCGATCTGCTCCTGCCGCGCGAGGTGCTGGAGCCGAGGGCGAAGCAGGCGCGCGTGCGCCTCTCGGAGCTGGCGCTCGAGGCGGGGCGCACGGCCCCCTTGCGCGTCCCCTGCGTGCCGGCGCGGCCCTACAGGGGCCGCATCCAGGAGCTGGCCGCCGATCTGAGGCAGGCGCCCCCCCGCACGACCACGCTCTTCCTGATGGAGAGCCCCGGCCGAATCGAGCGGCTGCGGGAGGTCCTCGGCGAGTACGACCTCCCCGCCGCCGTCCTGAGCGACGCGCCGGCGCCTTCCGGCGTCCCGACGGCCGCCCAGGGGGTCCCGGGCCTCCTGATCGCCGCCGGCCGGCTGTCGCAGGGGTTCACGCTGCCGCGCGCCGGACTTCAGATCCTGACCGAGCGGGAGGTCTTCGGCGAGCACGCCGAGCGCGAGGGGCGGCGTCGCAAGGTGGCGGCGTTCAGCCCCGGCTTCAGGGACTTGAAAGTCGGCGACCTGGTGGTCCACGTCGAGCACGGCATCGCCAAGTACGCCGGCATCGCGCGCGTGGGCGAGGACGGATCGGCGCGCGACTTCATGCTCCTGACCTACGAAGGGGGCGACCGGCTGTACGTGCCGATCGACCGGCTCGACCTGGTGCAGCGCTACTCCGGCGTGCACGGGCAGAAGGCGAAGCTCGATCGCCTGGGCGGTCCGGGCTGGGAGCGCACCCAGAAGAAGGTCAAGAAGGCGATGCAGGAGATGGCCCAGGATCTCCTGCAGCTCTATGCGGCGCGCGCCGCGGCGCGCGGCCATGCCTTCGCGCCCGACACCGCCTGGCAGAAGGAGTTCGAGGACGCCTTCCCTTACGAGGAGACCTCCGATCAGGAGAAGGCGATCCGCGATGTGCGGGCCGACATGGAGAAGGACCTGCCGATGGACCGCCTGATCTGCGGCGACGTCGGCTTCGGCAAGACCGAAGTGGCGATGCGGGCGGCGTTCAAGGCGGTCATGGAGGGGAAGCAGGTCGCCGTCCTCTGCCCGACGACGGTCCTGGCCTTCCAGCACCTCAACACGTTCCGCGAGCGGTTCTCCTCCTGGCCGGCGCGCATCGAGATGATCTCCCGCTTCCGCTCCCCGCGGGAGCAGAAGGCGCTGCTCCTCGAGGTCGCCGCGGGCAAGGTGGACATCCTGATCGGCACGCACCGGCTTTTGTCCCGGGACGTGACGTTCAGCGACCTCGGTCTCCTGGTGGTCGACGAGGAGCAGCGCTTCGGGGTGTCCCACAAGGAGGCGATCAAGGCGATGAAGAAGGACGTCGACGTCCTGACGCTCACCGCCACCCCGATCCCGCGGACGCTGCAGATGGCGCTCGCCGGAATCCGTGACATGTCGGTCATCGAGACCCCCCCGGAGAACCGCCTGGCGATCCAGACCTCCATCGTGCCGTTCCGGGACGGGGTGATCGCCACGGCGATCCGCAACGAGACGAAGCGCGGCGGGCAGGTGTACTTCGTGCACAACCGCGTCGAGTCGATCGCCTCGATGGCCGGCTTCCTGCGACGGACGGTGCCGGAGGCGCGCCTGGGCGTGGCCCACGGCCAGATGGGCGAGGGGATGCTCGAACGCACGATGATCGCCTTCCTGAACGGCGAGTTCGACGTCCTCCTGGCGACGACCATCATCGAGAACGGCCTCGACATCCCCCGGGTGAACACCATCATCGTGAACCGCGCCGACCGCTTCGGCCTGGCGCAGCTCTACCAGCTGCGCGGCCGGGTGGGGCGGTCGGACCGCCGGGCGTACGCCTACCTCCTGGTGCCGGCGCGCCAGGGGCTCTCGCCGGTCGCGAGGCGCCGCCTGAAGGCGCTGCAGGAGTTCTCGGAGTTGGGATCGGGTTTCCGAATCGCGGCGATGGACCTGGAGATCAGGGGCGCCGGAAACCTCCTGGGGGCGGAGCAGAGCGGCCACATCGCGGCGGTCGGCTTCGAGATGTACTGCCGCCTCCTGGACCAGACGATCCGCGAGATGAAGGGGGAGGCGCCGCGCCCCGAGAGCCGGGCCCAGATCAACCTGGGCGTGGACATCAAGATCCCGGAGGAATCGATCCCCGACTTCAACGAGCGCCTGGTGCTCTACAAGCGGATCTCGACCGCCCCGGGCGAGGCGGAGCTGGAACGCATCCAGGACGAGATCCGCGATCGGTACGGCGACGTGCCGGCGCAGGCGGTCAACCTGGTGGCGCTGGCGACCCTGCGCCTCGAGGCGGACCGCCTGGGCGTGCGCGCCATCGATTCCGCCGCCGGGCGCGTGCAGATCCGCTTCGTCGAAGGGGCCCCGGTCTCCCCGGAAGGGCTGGTGCGCGTGACGGCGGCCCGTCCGGGGGCCAGCCTGTCCCCCCAGGGCGTGCTGCGCCTGGAGCTCCGGGGACCGGGCGGCTCCACGGGGACGTCGCGGCCGGCCGCGGACCTGGCGCGCATCGAGGCGGTGATCGACCTCTTGAAGTCGATCGGGGCGGGTGGTAGCATGCGCGCGCCTTCACAGCCCACCGCGGTCGGGCCATCCGACGGAGACAGGTGAAAATCCGGAAGCAGGGCAGGCAGGAAAACGGGCGGGTCTTCGTGGCCCGCGCGCTGCTCCTGGCCTGCGCCTCCATCCTGGGGTGCACCTCGCACAAGGATGACTCGACGGCCGGGGCCTCGACGTCCCCCGGCGCGAGCCGGGCCCAGGCGATGCTCGACGCCCAGGTGGTGGCCACGGTCGGCGGCGAGCCGATTCCGATGAAGGCCTTCGAGCGCTACCTGGCCGACAACTCCGGCGACAGCGAGGACGAAGAGGCCGAGCAGACCAACGCCATCCGGAGCCGGCTCCTCGACCAGATGATCGAAGAGCAGCTCCTGATGCGGCAGGCCAAGGGCCTGGGGGTCACCGTCTCCGAGGCCGAGGTCGACGATTACCTGGCCCAGATAGGCGTCAGCGAGGGGGAGGCCGAGGTCGCGGGGGGCGAGGGGAAGGAGGCGTTCCGGGACAAGGTCCGCCAGGGCCTCATCCTCCAGAAGGTGAAGGACAAGGCGGTGATGAGCAAGGTGGAGGTCACCCCCGGGGAGGTCGAAGATTATCTGAAGAAGCAGCCGGAGGCCGCCCGGGTTCCTCGATCGGTTGTCCTGCGCCAGATCCTGATCGATGATAAGAGCCTGGCCGAACGGCTGGCGGCGCAGCTCGCCAAGGAGCCGGCGCGCTTCGAGGCGCTGGCGCGGGAGAATTCGGTCGCGCCGGACAAGGGGCAGGCCCGGGCGTACACCGAAGAGCAGCTCCCGGTCGAGCTGCGGGAGGCTCTCTTCCAGCTCGAGCCGGGGCGGGCCAGCGGCGTCCTGGAGAACTCCGGCAGGTACCTGATTTTCCAGCTGGTGCGCAAGATGGAGCCGATGGACGCGGACCTCTCCGAGGTGAAGCACCGGCTCCAGCTGGAGTTGTTCCGCAAGAAAGGGGAGCAGGCGCTCGAGCGCTACATCGCCGACCTGAAGAAAGACACGGAGGTCCATGTCAATCGCGCCGTCCTCCCCTTCGAGTATTCCGGCGAGTACCGGAACTAGATTCGCGTCCCGGGCCCGCCTCCTCCCCGCCACCGCCCTGGCCATCCTGACGGCCCTCCTGGCGCCCGCCGTCCCGGCCGAGGGGGCGATCGTCGAGGAAATCGTGGCCAAGGTGAACAACCGCATCGTCACCAAGAGCGAGTTCGAGGAGCGCGGGAGCTACGTCCTGAAGCAGATCTACCAGCAGTACTCGGGCGCGGAGCTCGACCGGGAGCTGGTGGATGCCCAGGAGAGCATGCTGGCGAACATGATCACCGAGCTCCTGCTCATCGACCGGGCCGAGAGCCTCCTCGACCTGAGCAAGGTGCGCAAGAACCTGGTGGACGATTTCCGCAAGCAGCAGAACATCGCGAGCGACGAGGACCTGGACAAGCTCCTCAAGGAGCAGGGAATGACCCGGCAGGATCTCGAAGAGCAGCTCGTCCGGCTGGCCGTGCCCCAGGAGATCATCAGCTACGAGGTGCGGCGGAAGATCAGCGTCAGCGAGCCGGAGATCAAGAAGTACTACGAAGATCACCAGGCGAACTGGGAAACGCCCGCGACCGTGACCTTCAACGAGATCGTGCTCTTCTACGAGGACGCCACGAAGCCGGAGGTGCTGTCCCGCGCCCAGGGGATCGTGCGCGAAGCGAACGCGGGGACCGACTTCGGGGAGCTGGTGCAGCGCCACTCCGAAGCTCCGAGCAAGGAGTCGGGCGGCTTCCTCGGCCCGTTCCCGGCCTCCGACCTGCAAACGGCGATCGCCGAGGCCGCCTTCCGGCTCGAGGCTGGCCAGGTTTCCGAGCCGATCGACACCGGCCGGTCGTACCTGGTGATCCGGCTGGTCGGCAAGACCGACAGGGTGGTGAAGACGATCGACGAGGCGCGCGAAGCGACGGTCAAGGCGGTGCGCGAAGGGAAGTTCCGCCCGCGCTACAACACGTATATCAAGAAGCTGTGGAAGGACAACCAGATCGAGATCTC
This sequence comes from Candidatus Polarisedimenticolia bacterium, assembly GCA_036001465.1. NCBI lineage: Bacteria > Pseudomonadati > Acidobacteriota > Candidatus Polarisedimenticolia > Candidatus Polarisedimenticolia bacterium. Next base: position 2,843 of record DASYUH010000034.1, on the reverse strand, counting down.
CCCGAAGTACGAGCACTTCCTGGTGCGCTCCCCCTTGAAGCAGGGCCCCGGCGGTCAGGCCCCGGCCCCGATTGGGGGGAAGGAGGAGGTCGCGCCGCCGGAAAAGCCGGGAGACGCGGAATGAACATCGGGTTGTCGGCGGGACGAAGCGTGTGCTAGCATGCATGCAGGCTTGCGTCCCCAGATTTCTACCAGCCGGCTATGTGAAACTCGAATCTGGTGCGTGATCTCTGCCGGGAGCTCGGGGCCCCGGCAATAGCAAAGCCCGGAGCGTGGCGCGGGCGGGACCGCGCGGAACGTGAGGGGTTCGAAACCATGCGCCGCATTGATTTCGGAAACGAGGACCCGGGACAGGACGACCCCAGGAAGGGGGAAGACCAGGTGAACCGGAAGCTGATCAGGCCGAACCTGGCCGATCTGAAGGACAGGCTGACGCCGCGGCAGCCCCGGCGCAAGCAGGTCCCCCCCGACCAGACCAGCGCGGAGGCGTTCTACTATCTCAAGCAGATGAACGCCAGGACTCCGATGGTCGTCGTCCTCAAGGACGGCGAGGAGCTGCGCGGGGTCATCGAGTGGTACGACCGGACCTGCATCAAGGTCAACCGGGTCGGAGCTCCCAACCTGATGGTGATGAAGGACTGCATCAAGTACATGTACAAGGCCGAGGAGCAGGACGAGAGCCGGGCGACCCGCTCCGACGGGATCTAGGAGCCGGCCCGGGCCTTGGGCCGAGGGGGACGGGCCGTGCCGACGCCGTCCCCCCCCTGAACGACACCCTCTTCGGGCCAAATCCCCGATGAAGCCTGTCATCGCCATCACCGCCGGCGACCCGTTCGGGGTCGGCCCGGAGATCTGTCTCCGGGCCGCCGCCTCGAAGGCGGTGCAGGACGCCTGCCGCCCCCTTCTCATAGGCGACCGGGATCACCTCCTCCGGGTGGCACAGGTCCTCCCCGGCGGGACGGCGGGGGACCCGGCCTCCTGGCCCGAGGTCAGCAAGTCCCCCTTCGCCTGGGGCTCGAAGCAGGGGGACGACATCGTCGTCAGGACCTGGGCTTCGGGCCCGGCCATCTACGACATGTCGGACCATCCCCAGCCGCCGGCGTCCCCCGGACCGACGGTCGCGGGGGGTCGGTCCTCGGTCATGTACGTGAAGCAGGCGGTGGCCCTGTCCCGCTCCCGCGCCGTCTCGGGGGTCGCAACGGCGCCGATCAGCAAGGAGGCGATGCGCCTGGCGAACGTCCGATACCCGGGGCACACCGAGCTCCTGGCGGACCTCTGCGGCCTGGAGCCGGACGAGGTGGCGATGATGTTCGTCACCCCCGAGATGAAGGTGGCCCTCGCCACGGTCCACCTGTCGCTCCGGGAGGCGATCGCCTCCCTCACGTCCCGGGGGATCGAGGCGAGGCTGCGGCTGGTCCGGCAAGAGCACAGGCGGTGGTTCGGAAACGAGCCCCGCATCGCCCTGTGCTCCCTGAACCCGCACGCCGGCGAAGGGGGGATGTTCGGCGCCGAGGAGCGCGATCTCCTGGCGCCGGCGATCGCGGCCGCCCGGCAGGAGGGCATCGACGCCTCCGGGCCATTTCCAGCCGACACCCTGTTCGTCCGCGCCGCGCGCGGCGAATTCGACGTCGTCCTGGCGCTCTACCACGACCAGGCGACCCTCCCCGTCAAGGCGCGCTCGTTCGGCAGCGCCGTCAACATGACCCTCGGCCTGCCGTTTCTCCGCACCTCCGTCGACCACGGCACGGCGTACGACCTGGCAGGCAAGGGGACGGCGGACCACGGCAGCCTGGTCGAAGCGATCCTGCTGGCCGCCAGGCTGGCGGACCGGGCCTGAAGCGGGCAATCGGGTGGCGGAGCGGGCTTGACCCGGGGGTTCGGCCCGGAGCGGTCAGCCCTTCCCTTCGGACTCCCGCAGGACCCGCAGCATCGGGGGGTGGACGTTCAGGTTGGCGGCGACGATGTCGCCGGTCTTCAGGAAATCGTCACGCCCCCGGAAGTCGGTGACCATCCCCCCGGCCTCCCGCACCAGGAGGCTGCCGGCGGCGATGTCCCAGGGGGACAGCGACATCTCCCAGAAGCCGTCGAACCGGCCCGCGGCGACGTACGCCAGGTCGAGGGCGGCCGAGCCGTCCCTTCTGATTCCGGACGCGCCGAGGGTGAAGGCGCGGAACGCGGCGATGAAATCGTCCAGGCGCTCGAGCGAGCGGAACGGAAAACCGGTCACCAGGAGGGCCTGGGTCAGTTTCTCGGCCGTCGAGACCCGGATCGGCTCGCCGCTCAGGAAGGCGCCCCGGCCGCGGGCGGCGGTGAACATCTCGTTCCGCAGTGGATCGAAGACGGCTGCGGCGCGCATCCCCTCCGCGTCGGCGAGGCCGACCGACACCGAGAACAGGGGGTAGCCGTGGATGAAATTGGTGGTCCCGTCGAGAGGATCGATGTACCAGCGGTACTCGCTCGTGCCGGTCGACGGCGAGGACTCCTCGGCCATGATCGAATGATCGGGGAATCGCTCCCGGATCAGCCCGACCACCGCCTCCTCCGCCTTCCGGTCGACGATGGTGACGAAATCGTTGCGCCCCTTTTCGTGAATCGGGTAGCTGCCGCGCCGGTTCCAGTACTCCATCAGGACCCGACCCCCCTCGCGGGCGCAGGAGACGCAGGCGCTGAGGTGGAAGTCGAGTGCCGCCGGCGAGGCCCCCTCGACCTGACCGCCGATCCGGCCGCGGGCGGCGGCCCGGCGCCGCGCCACGGAGAGGCGTCGCGCCGCCGTCAGGCGGACGACCCGCGGTGGAGGCCTCTTCCCTCCAGCCGGCTTGGGGGCCGGCCAGCGGGCAGGCCGT
>DASYUH010000033.1 GCA_036001465.1 Candidatus Polarisedimenticolia bacterium | reverse complement strand
AGCGAGCCAACGGGCCGCCCGATCGGCGAGTCCGCCGAAGCCTCCGCCTCGACCAGGCCCTCGAACTGTCCGCCCACGGACTCAGGCCCGATCCAGCGCCTCATCCCCGATCAGGCGCCTCCACGGTCGTCGGGCATTTTCCAAAGGAACAACACCCTGCGGACGCGCGGCCCGGCCGACTGCTCGGACAGGCTCCTAGAAGGCGGCCGTGACTCCCAGCCGATACCGCACGCGCGACCACCCCTCCTCATCCGTCGACGAATGGACGTCGATGTCGAGGCTCTGGGTCTGACCCGGGGAGAGGACCAGCGTGTCGGTGTGGGAGAAGGGGTGGGCGGCGGGCGGGGCGGCGGCGCTCACCGTGGCCAGCTCGCCGTGGAGGGTGACCTCGACCTGGATGCGGCCGCCCGAGATGAGGACCGGTGTCAGGCTCACGTCCACCTCTTCCTTGCGGTATCGCCGGGCGCCGGAGGCGTCCGGATCGAGGGTCACGTTGAAGGAGAAATGGTTGCCCGCTTCGTGACCGATCAGCGCCCGCAGCCGGTTGCTCTTCATCGGCTTCGGCTCCTGGTCCCCTTCGCCCCGGGACACGGACAGCACGAACTCGGCGAACTGCGACTCGGGCCCCTGATCCGCATCGGGCGTCCCGCAGCGCACCCGGAAGGCGAGCCTGCCCTGGGTGACGGTGGACGAATACGCTTCGACCATCTTCTCCTCGAAGGGCTTCAGGACCACCGCGGCGCGCACCCGGTCGGGCGGGCGCGGCCGGGCGCCGGCTCTCGCTCCGGCCAGGACGCTGCGCGTCTCGGTCTCGATGTGGAGGGCGCAGCCTCCTTCCGGGGACAGGGTGGGGCTCAGGCGGGCCGTCAGCTCCACCATTTCGCGCGCCTCGCCCCCGGTGCGGCTGATGAGGGTGGCCGATTTCTTCAGCACCCCGGAGCTGCCCGAGAAGACATCGGCCACGTCCGTGCCGAGGGACTGAGTGCCCCGGCGGTCGACGGCGATCGTCTCGATGGTGATCCGCACCGCGCCGACGGGCGCCTCGGGCTCCACGGCGGGCTTCGCTACGGGGGCCGCGCCGAGGAGGACCAGGACCGCCGCCGCGGCCCGGACCATGCCTCGGGTGTCGGCGCGCGCCTCATTCACCGCAATCGTTCGGCTCATGGCCGGAAGGCTACCACAATGACTCGGGTATAATCGCCGGCGGGGCTCCCCCGCCATGGCGATCACCCGGAACGAAGTCCTGCATCTCGCGAAGCTGGCCAACCTCGAATTCAACGAGGAGGAGATCGACCGCTTCACCCGCCAGATCAGCTCGATCCTCGACTACGTGGCTCGACTGAACGAGCTCGACACCTCGGCCATCGAGCCGACCACCTCGATCGAGAGCGGCGCGCTGGCGCTGCGCGACGATGTCCTGGTTCCCTCGATTCCGCGCATGGAGGCGCTGGCGAACGCCCCGGAGTCGGACGGCGTCCATTTCAAGGTCCCGAAGGTGATCGGTTGAGCGGGCTCACCGGCCGGACGATCGGCGAGATCCGCTCCCTCGTCGCCTCGGGAGAAGCGAGCGCCGTCGAGGTGTGCCGCGCCCACCTCGAGCGGGCCCGCGCCCTCGAGCCGCGTCTCAAGGCGTTCCGCATTCTCCTCGAGGAGGAGGCCCTGCGGGAGGCCGCGCGCGTCGACCGTGAGCGGGCGGAGGGGCGCACGCCAGGGCCTCTCGCCGGCGTGCCGATCGCCGTCAAGGACGTCCTGTGCGCCCGCGGAGCGCCCGCCACATGCGGCTCCCGCATTCTCCAGAACCATGTCCCGATCTACGACGCCACATGCGTGGCGCGCCTGCGGGGCGCGGGCGCGGTCCTCCTCGGCAAGACCAACATGGACGAGTTCGCGATGGGATCCTCCACCGAGAACTCGGCGTTCGAGAAGACCTCGAACCCCTGGGCGCCGGACCGCGTGCCGGGCGGATCGAGCGGCGGGTCGGCTGCGGCGGTGGCCGCGCGCGAGGTCCCGGCGGCGCTCGGCACCGACACCGGTGGGTCCATCCGCCAGCCCGCGGCGTTCTGCGGCGTCCCCGGCATGAAGCCGACCTACGGCCGCGTGTCGCGCTACGGACTGGTGGCGTTCGCGTCGTCGCTCGATCAGGCCGGACCGTTCGGGCGGACGGTCGAGGACGTGGCGCGCGTCCTGCAGGTCATCGCCGGACACGACCCCCACGACTCGACCTCGGCGGACGTGGATGTCCCCGACTACCTGGCGGGCCTGCGGCGCGGCGCTTCGGGACTGCGCCTCGGCGTGCCGGCCGAGTACTTCAAAGGGGGCATGGACAAGGAGGTGGACGCCTCGGTGCGGTCGGCTCTCCACCTCGCCGAAGGCCTGGGCGCGCGCCTGGAGGAGATCTCCCTGCCGCACACGGAGTACGCCATACCGACCTATTACATCATCGCGACCGCCGAGGCGAGCAGCAACCTGGCGCGATACGACGGCGTGCGCTACGGGCACCGCGCCCCGGGCGCGCGGCAGCTCGGTCCCCTGTACGTCCGCACGCGCACGGAGGGGTTCGGCGCCGAGGTGAAGCGGCGCATCATGCTCGGCACGTACGTCCTCTCCTCCGGGTACTACGATGCCTACTACCTCAAGGGGCAGAAGGTGCGGACGCTGATCCGCCGTGACTTCGAGCGGGCCTTCGAGAAGGTGGACGCCATCCTGACGCCGACCACGCCGACCCCGGCCTTCCGCTTCGGCGACAAGACCGACGACCCCCTAGCGATGTACCTTTCGGACATCTACACGGTCACGATCAATCTCGCGGGCCTGCCCGGGATCTCGATCCCCTGCGGGCTGACGCGCGAGCGCCTGCCGATCGGGCTCCAGATCATCGGGCGCCGCTTCGACGAGGAGACCGTCCTGCGCCTCGCGGCCGCGCTCGAGGGAGAGCTGAAATTTCAACGGCACGTGCCGCCTCTCGAAGGGAACCCGTGAGCCCGGACCGGCCGCTTCGACCGCACCGGCGCGTCCGGCTCGCCCTGGCCGCGGCGTGCGCGGCCTGCCTGGCCGCCGCCGAGACCGGAGCGGCGGCGGGCACGGCGCCTCCCTCCGCGGCGCAGCGGGCGCAGCGGCTCGATGCCCCCAATGGGCGCGCCGCGGGAGCGGCGCCCGGGCTTCCGAAGGAGCGCGCGGTCCTGCAGAACGGGCGGGATCTCTCGCTGGAGGTTCCCGTCCGGCCCGGCGACACCTACGCGTCGATCGGGCAGAGGTACCTGGCGGACCTGCGCGAGCTCGCGTCGATCCGCTCCCGGAACGGCGATCGCCTGCCCCCCGCCGGGGCGACCGTGATCCTCCCGTACGCGTCCCTGAACGACGAGCACAAGGTGAAGGCCCTCCTGGATCTCTACCCGGAAGACGGCCCGCGAGACGGAAACTGGGTCCACCGCGTGGGGGCGGGGCGGCAGGAGGGGTCCGAGGAGAGCCTGTGGAGCCTGTCGCTCTGGCTGACGGGCCGCGGGGAGAACTTCGGGGCTCTCGCCGACCGGAACGGGATTCCCGGCCTGATCCCCTCCAGCGGCCAGGAGATCGTCGTGCCGGCCGGGCTGCTCCTGCCCCCCTTCGCCCGGCTGGCTGCGGCGCAGGCCTCCGCGGGCCAGGCCGCTCCGTCCACCGAGGGGGAAGTGTCCAGCGACGATTTCACCGAGGTCCCTTCGGAGGCCGAGCCGGGGCCGGCACCACCTGCCCTGCCGCCGCGGGGGCCGGCGACCGATGCCAGCGGACAGCTCACGTACGGCGCCGACGAGGGCGGGGCCTTCGGAGCGTACCGGCTGAAACGCGGCGAGGCGCTCTATTCGGTCGTGATGCGCTTCACGGGGCGGGTCGACAGCCAGGAGGTGAACGAGCTGGCGCAGGCCATCGCGGCGCGGAGCGGTATCAGGGATCTCACCGGGATCCCGATCGGCCATCGGGTGAAGCTCCCCCTCGACGATCTGCTCCCCGAGTACCTGCCCGGACAGGACCCCCGGCGCCAAGCCTGGGAGAAGGGCCAGCAGAAGGCCGCCCGGTACATCAACCAGACGCGCAGCCGGAATCTGGAAGGCGTCACCGTGATCCTGGACGCAGGGCACGGAGGCCGCGATCGCGGCGCCGCGCACAACGGCGTCTCGGAGCACGAGTACGTCTACGACATTCTCTGCCGCATCAAGGCGCGGCTGGAGGAGGACACCGCGGCGCGCGTGCTCACGACGATCAAGGATCGCGTGGAAGGGTATCGCATCCGGGAATCGGTCCAGCTGACCCGCAACGGCGCGGAGGTCCTCCTGACCGATCCGCCGTTTCCCCTGTCGGACCCTTACGCCGGCGTCAATCTGAGGTGGTACCTGACGAACTCCTATTTCCGCCGCCTGGTGGCGGAGGGAAGCGATCCCCTCAAGGTGGTGTTCACGAGCCTGCATGCCGACGCCCGCCATCCTGGCCTCGGCGGGGCGATGGTCTACGTCCCGGGCGAGCAGTACCGTCGCGGCCGCTACGGATACACCGGCCCGATCTATGCGCGCACCCGCGAGTCGCGGGACGCCCCCTACGTGTCGTTCACGCGTGCCGAGCGGGAGCGGTCGGAGGGCCTGTCCCGCCAGTTCGCCATCGCCCTGGTGAAATCGTTCCGTCGGGCGGGCGTTTCGGTGCATCCGTACGACCCGGTGCGCGAGCGAATCGTGCGACGGCGCCGGTCGTGGGTACCGGCCGTCCTGCGCTGCAGCGAGGTCCCGGTCGAGGTCCTCGTGGAGGTCAGCAATCTGAGCAACCTGGCCGACAGCCGACAGCTGTCGGATCCGGTCTACCGGCAGAACGTCGCCGACGCCTACGTCGACGCGCTGAGCCTCTACTACGGCGGGGCGGGTTCCCGCCCGCCGACGACCCGCATGGTCACATCACGGGGCAACTGAGGGACCGTCGTCCGTGATGCCCCGCTTGCGGGCGAACTCCCGGGCACGATCCACCCGTCTTTCGAGGCTCGGATGGCTGAACAGGAGCGCCTCGATCCAGGGATGGACGCGGTACTCCGACAGGTCGAAGCGCCCGAATTTCAGGAAGACCGACGCGGCGGCGGCCGGGTCCCCGGTCGCCTCGAGCCCGAACAGGTCGGCCTGGCGCTCCTGCATCCGGCTGAAGGCCGAGAGGGCAGGACTGACGAGAAGCACCAGCATCGCCAGGACCAGGAGAATGACCGGAAGCGACGACGGCTCCGACAGGGCCGGGATGCCCAGCGCCGGACGGCGCTCGATGATGCGACGCGACACGCGATCGACCAGGTAGAGCCCCGGGAAGACGAAGACCGTCAGGAAGGCCACGAACCTCCAGATGTGGTTTTGGACGTAATGCCCCATCTCGTGCCCCATCACGGCGCGGATCTCGCGCGGCGTGAACCGGCGCAGGAGCGTGTCGTGCAGCACGATCCGCTCGGTGCCGAGAAGGCCCGCGACGTAGGCATTGTTGTGGCTGGACTGGCGGCTGGCGTCCATCTCGTACACCTCGTCCGCCGGAATCCCCTGGGACCGGGCCAATGCCAGGATGTCCGAGCGCAGGGTCGCGTCCTTGAGCGGCTCGAAGCGGTTGAACAGGGGGGCGATGAAGACCGGCGCCGCGGCGAGCGTGACGATGAGGAAGACGACCGCCAGGCAGGCAGCGGCCACCCAGCCGTTCCGGCCGAGCCCCCGGATGGCCGCGTAGACGACGATGAAGAAGAGCGCCTGCAGGACCGCGGTGACCGCGAGCGCCTTCCCCCAATCCCCGAGCCAGCCGGCCAGGCTCTGGTTGGCGAAGCCGTAGCTCTTCTCGCGGACGAAGCCGCTGTAGAGGGCGAGCGGCAGGGACCCCGCGAACATCACGAGGGTGAACAGCACCACGTACAGCCCCACTTTGAGGTTGGGCGACTGCGTGACCGCCTCCGCCCATCGTTGCAGAGTCGCGCCGAGCCCCGAGAAGGCGATCCCCGCCAGGAGGCCCGCCGTCCAGAGGAAGTCGGCGACACGCAGGACGTAGTTGCCGTGCGAGTACGACTCCATGCGCGGATCGTCCGGCGGCACGTCCCCCAGGGGATGGGGTTCCATGACGGGCTGGCCCGCCGCAGACGTCGCGCAGAAAAGCAGGGCCGCCAGGCCGAGCCCGATCGGTCTCAAGCCGGCGCGCCGATCATCCGGCTGCGGATCAGCGCGATCGGAATCGAGCCGAAGGACAGCAGGCCGTCGTGGAAGGCGCCGAGATCGAAGGCCGGGCCGAGCCGCCGCCTGACCTCCTCCCGAAGATCCAGGATCGCCTGCTTCCCCACCGCGTAGGACATCGGCTGCGTGGGCGATCGGGTGTAGCGCAGCGCCTCGGCGCGCGCGCTCGGGGACTCGAGCCGCGCGACGTCATGAAGCATGTCCGCGGCCCCGTCGGTCGTCATGCCGCGCGTGTGCATGCCGACGTCGATCACCACCCGGCAGGAGCGCCACAGCTGGTCCTTGAACTGCAGCACGCGGCTGCGCGGGTCCTGGTAGTACGACTGCTCCGCCATCATCTGCTCGCAATAGAACGCCCAGCCTTCGATCAGGACCGAGGTGCCGAAGAAGCGCCGGACCCTCGAGGGGATGCGGCACGCCACCGACAGCTGCAGGTGGTGCCCCGGATACGTCTCGTGCACGACCGTCGCCGGGATGGAGGGCCGCAGGTGATCCTGCAGCATGCGCAACCGCACCTCGGGCGGGGCGGCCGCGGGGGGCGGCGTGACCCAGAGGAACCCTTCCTTCGCGCTCTCGAAGGGGGCCGGCGCCATGTAGGCCGCAAACGGGGTGACCGTCCTCTGAAAGGACGGCGTTTCCACCACGCGCAGGAGCTCCCCCTCGGGCAGCGTGGCCAGGCGGCGGGACCGGACGAACTCCCGGGCGCGCTCCACCTCCTGGCCATACTCCGCCAGGAATTCCTGCTCGGTCGGATGATCGTGCTTCCATTGGGCCACCAGGTCCTGCCACGAGCGCGCTGGATCGACGGACTTCGCCGCGTCCTCGAGGAGCTCCCGGCAGCGGGCCACCTGCTCCGTGCCGAAGTCGTGCAGGGCGTCCGCGTCCAGGTCGATGCCGTGCTGCGCGCGCAGAAGGAACTCGAACAGGTTGCGGCCGACGGCGAACCGGCCGGACGCCTCGGGAAGCAGGCGCGCGCGCAGGTGCTCGCCGAACTCGCGCATGGCCTCCGCCGCGGCGGACAGCGCCCCGTCCAGCTCGGCGCCCGACGGCCCCGCCCGGGGGGCCAGCTCCCGCTTCGCCCCCTCGAAGAACGCCAGCCCTCCCTCGACCTGCTGCAGCGCGGCGATCACCCACTCCCGGGGAATCGCATCCGGGGCCGACAGGTTGGCGCGCGCCTGGCGCAGGAGGCCCGGCACCTCCCGGGCGCGCCGGGCCGCCGACTGCGCCCTCTCCGGCAGCGGCGCGAACTGGCGTTCGACGAGGAGGTAGATGCCGTAGAGGATCTCTTCCAGATAGTAGGTCGGATCGCGGAACGGCGCCCGCACCTCGCGCTGGAGCCGTTCGTCGACCTCGAGAGAGTCCAGGAGAACCCGGACATCGAGCGCCTCGTCCGGCCGGAGATCGGGAATCGAGCCGGCCAGCCGCTGCAGGTCGCGCCGATGCGCCGCCAGGCGCTTGAGCCGGACCTCGATGGCTTCGGGGGCGCAGTCGACGAGGCGATGATCGTGTTCGTGGACGCCGGCCGCCGTCGCCGCGGTCGGGTTGTCACTCCAGAGGGAGCGCAGGATCTCGTCGATGAGGGCCGCCAGCCGTGCGTCCATGGATCCCCGCTCCGAGCAGCCGATTATATCTGGATTCCTCGACGGCCCTCGGAGCCGCGCTGCGGAGACTTTCCCATCCTCGAGTTGCGGGGGACCGACTACCGCTGATGCAGCAGCTTGAAGGCGTGCGTCCAGTCGTTCCGGAGGAAGCCGGGAATGCACCAGAGGATGCAGAGCGGCTCGATGGCGCGCGCCGCTTCGGCCTGCCCCATGTCCTCGGTCTCCCAGCCGAACTGTTCGAGAATGCCGCGCACCGTGCGTTTCGCGGTTTCGTCGTTGCCGCAGATGAACATGCTCGGCCTGCCGCCGGGGAGCTTCGGATCGACCATGAGCGCGGCGCCGACCGAGTTGAACGCCTTGACGAAGCGCGCGTCGGGGAATTCCCGCTGCAGGCGCTCCATCAGGGAGTCGTCCAGGCTCGTGAAAAACTTAAGGACGCCGTTCGCCGCGGGGGCGTCGGCGATCGGGTTCGTGGCGTCGATGACCGTCTTCCCGGCGAGGTGGGCGCGCGTGGCGCCGCGCAGCGCCTCCAGGGCGGCCGCTCCCTTGACCGCCAGCACGACGACCTCACCGTGATGCGCCGTGTCGGCGAAGTTCCCGGCGCGCGCGCCGCGATGCTCGCCGGCCCATGCCGCCAGCTTGGCCGGCTCCCGCGACCCGATCATCACGTCGTGGCCGTGCCTCAGGAACCCGCCCGCCAATGTCTTCGCGACGTCGCCGGAACCGATGACTCCGACCTTCATGTTCGTCTCCTTTTCGTGTTTCCCTTACATCATAATCCTCGAGGATCGGTGCGGCGAGTAAGTGCCGTCGAACGCCGTCTTCCAGGTGCGGCCGCCGTCGTCGGAGGTCACCCAGTGCTGGCGCACGCGGCCGTGCGGGCCGCGCGGCAATGAGCCGACCCACTGTAGGCCGCGCGCCGGGGACCGGGATGAGACGACGATCAGGCTTTGCCGAACGGCCCGTTGAGCTCGGTGGAGGGGACGGCACGCGCCAGCGCTTCGAAGGTGCCGCGCTCGGCGATCTCCTTCGCCGCCCCGAAGAAGCCGGCCCAAGCCGCCCTCGCGAGCGCGCCACCCACGCTAATGCGACGGACGCCGAGGGCCGCGAGGTCGGCCACTGTCGTGTAGTCCCCCGCTGCCAGCACGTTGACCGGCTTCGGCGCGACCGCTCTCACCACCGCCGCGATCTCGTCCCGGCTCCTGATGCCGGGCGTGTAGAGACAGTCGGCCCCCGCCTCGGCATAGGCGACGAGACGGTGTAGCGTCTCCGCGAGATCCGGGCGCTCGGCGATGAACCCCTCGGATCGACCGGTGAGCAGGACGCCGGTCCCGCTGGCGTCGATCGCCCGCCGGGCGGCCCTGATCCTTTAGACCGCGAGCGTGAACTCGAAGAGCGGCCGGGCCGCGTCGTGAGTCGAATCCTCGATGGAGAGACCGGCGATGCCGGTCCGGGCCGCGGCGGCGACATGGCGACCGACCGCCTCGGGCTCGACGGCGAAGCCCCCCTCGAAGTCGGCGCTGATCGGCACGCTGACTCCCGCGGCCATGACGCGAAGATGCTGCAGCGCCTGCTCGAGCGACAGGTGGTGGTCCGGCAGTCCCTGCGTCCAGGCGAACCCGGCGCTGGTCGTGGCCAGCGCCTTGAAACCGAGGTTGACCAGGAGCCGCGCGCTGCCGAGATCCCAGGGATTCGGGACGACGAAGCAGCCCGACTCGTGCAGCCGACGGAACGCGCGGCAGGCTTCGGAGATCTGGGGCATATGGGCACGATACCACGCGAATGGCCTGCTGCCGAGGCCTTGCCCGCGGGGATATCGTCCCGGTCGAAGGTGGGTAGGCGGCGCGAATGGTGGGGCGTTCACCTTCCCAAAGCCAGTGTGGCCCGCAGGCGTCGACGACGCCGCCGGGAGCCTGCCCCGTGCCGTTGATGTCCGGGAACGCCCCGAGATTCAAAACCGGACGAAAGTCAGCCGCCGGGCCCTCCGCCGCGACGGGCCCGACGGCGCTGCCTTTAAGAAGGATGGGGCGTCAGGAACAACCTGTCGACCCAAACCTGGTTCTGGGTCGAGTCGCTCGTCCTCAAATCGTCCTGCAGGCGGATGCACCAGCGCGTCGTGCTGGAGGTCCCCAGGTTCGACTGCAACAGTGGAGCGGGCTCGGTCGTCCCGGTGATGGTCAGCCCGGTCGAGGTCCAGCCATTGTTGTTTGTCAGGCTCGGACAGCTCTGGGTCGAGGACTTCTTGGCGTAGTGCAGCAGGAACTGATCCCCCGAGCCGCTCGCCCGTAGCGCCTCAACGCGAAGATCAAGAGCGACGTTGATCAAGCTCGTGGGAACATCGATCACGAAGAGGACGGAGAGCTTGTACGGCTTGCTGGGCGAGGACCGCGTCTCCTGGAACCTCTCGTAGTTGTCCCCGTCCGGGTTGGGTCCGAGATCCGCCTGGCCCTGCTCGACGATACTCCCCTCCCCAGGCTCCACGAGCTGGGTGGTCACGGGAACGGCGCAGTCGAAGTCAATGACACCGTCGCAGTCGTCGTCGATACGGTTCTTGCAGAGCGCCAGGTGCGCCAGATCCTCGAGCGCATTGTGGGAGACGGCGGCGTTGAGGGGCTGGCAGTCCGTGGCGTCGGGATCGGCGTCGTTGTCGTCGTCGAGATCGCAGGCATCGCCGAAACCATCGCCATCGGTGTCCGTCTGGGACGCATTGCTCGTCGCCGGACAGTTGTCGAGCGGACACGTGTTGAGCGGGAACCCCGGATTGCCGAAGCCATCGCTGTCGGTGTCGGTGCACGTGTCGCAGGCGTCCCCCGTGAGATCGAGGCAGACGTGCAGGAGGTTGTCAGCCCTGCAATCGCTGTTCTTCTGCGTTGGGTTGGAGGCGTTGGGGCAGTTGTCCACGCAGTCCTTCCGGCCGTCGGCATCGGCATCCAAGAACGTCTCGTCGACCGATCCATCACAGTTGTTATCGCGGCCATCGCACGTCTCGGCGGCCCCGGGGTAGATCTGGGGATTGTACGGTGCGCAATCGACCGCGTCGGCGAAACTGTCCCCATCATCGTCGGCATCGGCATCGTTAAGGATGCCGTCGTTGTCGACATCGTACTCATTGAACCGGCAGTTCAGAAGCCCATCGTTATCGAGGTCCTTCTCGTCATCGCCGATGGCCGGATAGCTCGGGTCGTCGCAATCGTTGTTTTTCCCGTCGCAGAGTTCGGCTCCTGGATACACCTGGGGATCGTTGTCGTCGCAGTCACCGCCGCACGAATTGCGGTGACCGTCCTGGTCCAGATCCAGCTCTTCCGTCGAACTGAACTTAAGGTCACAGTTCGAATCCTTGCCGTCGCATACCTCGGGGGCGCCGGGATAGACGCCAGGGTCATACCCGGCCCCAAGGTATGCACTGCAGGCCGACTCCTGCGTGGACGGCTCGAAGGGATCGCCATCGCAGATGCCAGGACCGGATGGGCAATCGAACAGGTTGGCTACTCCGTCCGAATCATCGTCGGGATAGAAGTCCGCGCCAACACCATCCCCAGTGCCTGAGCAGTCGGGCAATGGCGTGCACACCGGCGCCGTCTCGTCGTCGATGTCCGGACCGCCGTTGCTGCCACCACAGCACACGCCGCCCGTAATCCCCGCGGAACCGACGATCAAGTGATAATCCCCCTGGCGATCATGGGCACATAGCCCGCCCCCGGGAGGACACATGCTCTTATACGGGGCGCCCCACGCTTTCGCGGTCGCGTCGACCATCGAGACCAGGCCGCTCCAAATCGAATGAGACTCCATCGGAATGGTCGCAGGGTCGCCTGCATCCACGCACGTTCCCGCCGGGTTCCGTGGTACGCCCGACGCGTGAATCTGGTCGAAAGAATAGCTCGAAGAGTTCCACGAGAACAACAAGTTGTCACCCGATCCGCTTCCGGGCCTGTAATAGGCGTTTCCATCCAGAAAATTGGCATCGATGTTCGAATTCTCGACGTGCACGAGAGAGGTCGTCGAGCTCCCGATCACGATGTTATTACGCATGGAAACCCTGTCGTCTTTGGCAAAGCTTGCGAGGACTTGGACTTCCTGGTTCGCATACACGGTGTTGTGGTGGAAGGCATTGCCGATGTCATTGCCGACGCATTCTCCAGTCGGGCCGCAAGCGCCCAGCAAGTACCACATGCCGAAGCCGATGTTGTCGTGTACGAGATTATGGCGGACCTCGGTGTACTGAGGGACGTCACGGCACGACGTGCCGGTGGGCGGCGTGACATATTCGCCTCCCAGAACAATTCCTCCCCAGTTCGCATACACGTCGTTGTTCTCTACGATGTAGTGCTGCGTGGGCGTACCTTGCGGCGCCGCCCAGAGCTGGATTCCCCACGATTCGTTGTGATGGACCGAATTACCCCTGATTGCACCCTTCATACCTTTCATGTACATGCCGTGAGTCCCGCCAGACGGCCCGCCGCCTGTCCGGTTGTGATCAATTTCCGAAAACTGAATAATCGTCCCTTCCGCGAAATAACCTTCCAAGATGCCATTCCCGACGTTGTTGTGAATGTGGCACGCGTCAAATTGTGTCGCATTTCCGCCGCTGAGGACGATCCCAGAACCTGTAGCAGACCCATGAATATCGATGCCTTTGAACAGATTGTTGGCTGCCTGAGGCGTGGGAGGCGTGGCAGACCCAACATAGATGCCGGCATAACCGCTATACGCGATCTCTCCGCCTTGGACTGTATTGTTGTTGGTTCCTCCATAAACATAGATCCCAGCCTCTTGGCTATTTCGCACGGCAACGTTGGTCAGAGTATTACCGCTGGAAAGGAACTCTATTCCACGTGTTGCATCGAGAATCGTACATTGGTCAATCTCGTTGTGTGTGTCAGTGCCGCCCTGAATGCTCAAGCCTCGTCCAATGAGGTTTGTAGCGGAATTCGTGATTCTAAATCCCCGGAGAGTCACATAGGTTGAATTCACGAGAACGACCGTCTCCCCCTGCATACAGGTGGCCGGCCAAGAGATTGTGGCTTCGCCGGTGACCTCGGCCCGGATTGTGATTCGTTCCGATTCACTTCCGTTCTTGCTGATGGACAGACACTCAGGATAAATGCCGGTACGGGCTGTCACCGTATCTCCGGCTAGCGTCCGATTTACTGCGTCGGCGAGGCAGCGGTAAGGCAGATCCGAGGTGCCGCAGTCAGGATTGGTATCATTGCAGGCGCACGCGGGGACTTGTGGATTGGGGTCGGCAAAATACTCCGCCGCTTCAGCTACTCCGAAGGATGCGATGACGCAAAGAATCGGGACCAAGAGCCCAAGCCGGGAAGAAGGGCATGGCATAGAGTGGCCTCCTTCAAAGGTTTAGGATCGGTGGAATGAGTGATTCAGGATTCCGGATGCTGGCCACAACCCTCCCGCGGACCGCCGAGCGGGTCTTAAGAGGTTAGGCTTCAACCTTGTGCCGCAGCCAGCAACTGCGGTTTCCCCTATCCTTGGATTTTTCCCGGGTCCCAAGTGCGGGGGTGGTGTGCTCGTCTAATACACTCTGACTGAACTCCTGTCAACTGAATACTTGCTGAATACTTGCTGCCTTGTAGAGAGTTCATGCTTTGACCGTTTTTTGTAGCACATGAGTTGGCCGCTCGCAGAGATGGACCTCGGTGATACGTCATGGCCTGGAGGGCGAGGCCATGGGGTACGCGGCGGAGGCCGTGGAGCGAGCGATGAGACGGCAGGAAGTCATTTTGCAGGGGATGAGCGGGAAGTACACGTGGTGGCAGGTGGCGGAGATCCTGAACGTGAGTCCTCGGACGGTGCGGCGCTGGCGGCGGTGGTGGCAGAAGAGCGGCTACAGAGGGCTGTTTGATCGACGGCGGCAGACGCCATCACCGAAGCGGGCTCCGCTGGAGGCGGTGGAGCGGGTTCTGTCGTTGTACCGCGAGCGCTACACGGGATTCAACGTGCGGCACTTCCACGAGATCGCGAGACGGGAGCACGGGGTCAAGCTGTCCTATAGCTTCGTGAAGAAGGCGCTGCAGGAAGCGGGGCTGGTGAAGAAGTACAAGTCCTGCGGGCGGCACCGACGACGCCGGGAGCCGCGGCCGTGCCGGGGCGAGCTGTTGCACTTGGACGGCAGCCCGCACGCCTGGCTGGCTCAGGTTCCGGATGAACGTCAGACGTTGATCGCCGTTCGGCTTTTGTGCCCCTGGGCCGGGTGGACCTGGATCAGATCCTCTGCATCGAAGAGGAACGTGTCGTCGGCCAGGACAACACCATCGTCTTCGGCAAGCTGCGGTTGCAGTTGGACAAGCAGACCGGGCGCCGGACCTGCGCCGCCCTGCGCGTGCTGGTTCGCCGGCATCTGGACGGCACGCATTCGGTGTGGCGAGGGCCACAATGTTTCGGCCGATTCACCGCAGAAGGAAAAGCGCGCAGGGTTCGGCCTGTGGAAGCTGCCGGCCCTGTGGACGCTGGAAAACGCGCCCACAGGAGCCTTGGACGCCTGCTGAACCCCGCAGGCGTCCACAGCTCCCACCAGGCCACCGCTACGGTCTCTCCCTGAAAGGAAGGTCAACCAGAGAAAAGCGGACAGATCACTTGTCAAACGCGAGCGGTCAACTCACTTGTCAACAACAGCCCGGAGAACTGCCCGAGAACTGCCGCTAGTGGGTCAACCGACCCTACCTCCATTCGGGCAAGGTTGACGCGGCGGAAAGCGCTGTGGAATAATTTGATGTTCTGCCGCGCGGAGCGGTGCGCGGAGCCTGTCGTTTCCCCCGCGGTTTCCTTCGCCGAGGACGCACGGCCCGATGAAGGTTCTTGTCGTCGGAAGCGGAGCCCGCGAGCACGCCCTCGCCTGGAAGATCCGCAGCAGCCCCCTGGTCAAGGAGCTCTACTGCGCGCCGGGGAACGTCGGCATGGCCAAGCTCGCCGACCGGGTCCCGATCGATCCCTCCTCCATCGTCGAGCTGGCCGATTTCGCGGAGAAGATCCGCATCGACCTCACGGTCGTCGGCCCGGAGCTGCCGCTGACGCTGGGAATCGTCGACGAGTTCCAGAAGCGCGATCTGCGCATCTTCGGCGCCACCCGGGCGGCCGCCGAGATCGAATCGAGCAAGGCGTTCGCCAAGGACTTCATGAAGAAGCACAAGATCCCCACGGCGAAGTTCGACGTGTCCATGTCGGCCGAAGAGACGCGCTCCCTCCTCAAGAAGCGCAAGGACGACTTTCCCCTGGTGTTCAAGGCCGACGGCCTGGCCGGCGGCAAGGGGGTCGTCATCGCCGCGGACAAGAAGGAGGCCGAGGCCGCCATCGAGATGATCCAGGTCGAGAGGCGCTTCGGGGTGGCCGGCGACCGCCTGGTGATCGAGGAGTTCCTGGAGGGACACGAGGCGTCGTTCTTCGCCCTGTCCGACGGAGAGCGCGTCCTGCCGCTCGTCACCTGCCAGGACTACAAGCGGCTGGGCGACGACGACTCCGGCCCGAACACCGGCGGCATGGGAGGGTACTCCCCCTCCGTGCACATCGATGCCGACACCTTCCGCGCCATCCGGGACGACATCCTCGTGCCGACCGTGGCCGGCCTGGCCGAAGAAGGCCGGCCGTACCGCGGCATCCTGTACGTCGGGCTGATGCTGACCAAGAAGGGGCCGCGCGTCCTGGAATACAACGCCCGCTTCGGCGATCCCGAGGCCGAGCTGATCGTCGGGCGCATGAAGAGCGACCTGATTCCTGTCCTGCAGGCGACCCTCGACGGCCGCCTGGAGGAGATCTCCATCGAGTGGATGAAGGCCCGATCGGTGTGCGCCGTCCTGGCGTCGCGCGGCTATCCGGAGCAGGCCGAGACCGGCCGGCCGATCAGCGGCATCGAGGCGGCCGAGGCCCTGGAGGGGGTCGAGGTGTTCCACGCCGGCACCGCCGTCAAGGATGGGAAGTTCATCAGCGCCGGAGGCCGCGTCCTGACTGTGACGGCGCTGGGCGCCACCTTCGCGCAGGCGCGGGAGCGCTGCTACCGCGGCGTCGAGGCGATCCACTTCGACGGCCGCCAGGTCCGCACCGACGTCGCCCGCGACGCCGCCGAATCCGGCGGTTGAGCGGCACGCGCCTCCGGCCGCGGGGGGCTCCCGGCGTCACCCCGGGACCCGCCGGTCCGACTTGCCTCGCCTCGCGCTCAGGCGCACAATCGGGACCGAGGTCACAGCATGCGCCGCCTCCTGATCATCGGATCGATCGCCGCCGTCGCGGTCGCGACGCTCGCGGCCATCTACCTGGAGCGGGGGGACAAGGACGAGGACGGGGGCTACCGGATGATGCGCGTCGACCGCGGCACGGTGAGCGAGACCGTGACCGCGACCGGCACCATCTCCGCCGTGACGACGGTGCAGGTCGGCAGCCAGGTGTCCGGCATCATCTCCCGGCTGCATGCCGACTACAACAGCCCCGTGAAACGCGGCCAGCTCCTGGCCGAGCTCGACCCGACCCCCTTCCAGGCCCAGGTCGAGCAGCGGACCGCCGAACTGGCGCAGGCGGAGGTCCAGAAGCGGAACGCCGAAATCGCCTTCCATCGGAGCGAGCGGCTCAAGGAGGAAGGGCTCGAAGCGGACGCGGAGTTCGACGCGGCCCGGGCGGCTTTCGATTCGGCGCAGGCGCAGGTGGACCTGGCCGCCGCGGGCCTGCGCCAGGCGAAGACCAGCCTGTCCTACGCCCGGATCTTCTCGCCGATCGACGGAGTCGTCGTCGCCCGGCAGTACGACATCGGACAGACCGTGGCGGCCTCCTTCCAGGCGCCGACCCTGTTCACCATCGCCGAGGATCTGACCAAGATGCGGGTGCTGGTCGACGTCGACCAGTCCGACATCGGCCGGACGGCGGTCGGCCAGACCGCGCGCTTCACGGTCGATGCCTACCCCGAGGAGACCTTCTCCGGGCAGATCTCCCAGATCCGCCTCAACGCCACGCAGAACCAGAACGTGGTGACCTACCCGGTCATCGTCGACGTCGCCAATCCGGATCGCAAGCTGAGGCCGCTGATGACCGCCGACGTGACCATCGAAGTGTCGAGCGTCCCTGACGTCCTGAGGGTGCCCAACGCCGCCCTCCGGTTCCAGCCGATCGAGACGGAGCGCACCGGCGGCCGCAGCACTCCCGAGGCCGCGCCCGCTGAGGGCACCCGGAGCGGGGCCGGTCTCGATCGGGCGGCAGCGGCCCTGACGGGGACCCCGGCCCGCGATCCCCGCCAGCAGACGGTGCACGTCGTCGGCCCGCATGGCGTCCTGCGACCGGTTCCGGTCAGGGCCGGCCTCACCGACGGGCGATTCACCCAGATCCTCGAAGGGGATCTCCGCGAGGGGGACCGCGTCGCGGTGGGACTGGCCACCTCGAAATCCGCGGGCGGCGGCTCCTTCCCGGGCGTGGGCCAGGGCGCCGCACGGGGGGGAAGGCGGCCGTTTTGATCGAGATCGTCGATCTGGTGAGAGTCTACCGGCTGGGCGAGATCGAGGTGCGGGCCCTGGACGGCGTGTCGCTCGCGGTCGGCGCCGGAGAATCGGTCGCCATCATGGGGCCTTCCGGGTCCGGCAAGTCGACGCTGATGAACCTCCTGGGGTGCCTGGACCGGCCGACGTCCGGGCGGTACCTGCTCGACGGCGTGGACGTCTCACGCCTGTCGCCCGACTCCCTGGCGGAGATTCGCAACGCCAAGATCGGCTTCGTCTTCCAGAACTTCAACCTCCTGCCGCGCACGTCGGCGCTGGAAAACGTGGAGCTGCCGCTCCTTTACGGCAACGCCACGCTGGACGCCTCCGGCCGGCGCGCCCGGGCGCGCGCCGCGCTTCAGCGCGTCGGGCTGGCGGGTCGGGAGGAGCACCACCCGTCGCAGCTCTCGGGAGGACAGCAGCAGCGCGTGGCGATCGCCCGCGCGCTCATGACGGACCCGCCCGTCCTGCTCGCGGACGAGCCGACGGGGAACCTCGACTCCCGCACCTCCGAGGAGGTGCTGTCGATCTTCCATGAGCTCAACCGTGCGGGCAAGACGATCCTCCTGATCACGCACGAGCCGGATGTCGCCCGGCACGCCGCCCGCGTCATCCATCTCAGGGACGGCCGGGTCCTGAGCGACGAGCGGACCGCCGCGTCGAAGAGCGCATGAAGATCGGCCTGATCCGCGCCACCAGCATCCTCAAGGTCGGACTGCGCGCCATTCTCCGCAACCCGATGCGTTCGGCCCTCACCATCCTGGGCATCGTGATCGGCGTGGGGTGCGTCATCGCCATGGGCGCGGTCGGGAGCGGCGCGTCGCAATCGATCCAGTCGAACATCTCGTCGCTCGGAGCCAACTTCATCATGGTCTATCCCGGCGCCGTGACCCAGGGCGGGGCGCGCGTCTTCGCCTCCCGCCCCTCCCTGACGCCCGATGACGCCGCCGCGATCAAGGCGGAGTGCGCTTCGGTGGCGTACGTCTCTCCCGGCGTGCGGATGGCGGCCCCGATCGTCGCGGGCGAATACAACTGGTCCACCGAGGTCAACGGCGCCGACGTCGACTGGCCCTACATCCGGGCCTGGAACCTCGATCGGGGGGTGTTCTTCAGCGAGGCGGAGGTCCGTGCGGGCACCAAGGTCGCGGTTCTGGGCGACTCGGTCGCGGACAATCTCTTTCCCGGCGACGATCCGCTGGGCGCGATCATCCGCATCCGCAACGTCCCGTTCAAGGTCGTCGGCGTGCTCGAGCGCAAGGGGGGGAGCACCATGGGCCAGGACCAGGACGACCAGGTCGTGGTGCCGTACACGACCCTCATGAAGCGGGTCCTGGGCCGTGACCGGCTGAACCTCATCCAGGTGACCGCGCGATCCCCCGATCGCATCGGCGAGGCCATGCAGGAGATCGGGACGCTCCTGCGCCAGCGTCACCGCATCGCGCGGGGCGAGGACGACGACTTCATGATGCGATCGCAGGAGGAGATCGCCGCGACCGCCCAGGAGACGACGCGGACGCTGTCGCTCCTCCTCGGATCGGTCGCCGCCATCTCCCTCCTCGTGGGCGGCATCGGCATCATGAACATCATGCTCGTCTCGGTGAGCGAGCGCACGCGCGAGATCGGCATCCGGATGGCGGTTGGAGCCAAGGCCCGCCACGTCCTCGGCCAGTTCCTGCTGGAGGCGATCGTCCTGTCGATCGTCGGCGGGGCGATCGGCGTGGCCCTGGGCGTCGCCGCGTCCCGGCTGATCGCCGCGATCGCGGGCTGGCCCGTGGCGGTGACCGTCCCGTCCGTCGCCGTCGCCTTCGGCTTCGCCGCCTTCGTGGGGGTGTTCTTCGGCTGGTATCCGGCGCGCAAGGCGGCGCGCCTGGATCCCATCGAGGCCCTGCGGCACGAGTAGCCGACCCGCTTCCTGCTGCGCCCGCTCCGCGCGGCCTTGGGGGCCGCGCTGGACTCCCGCGAGGCGCGTGGTATCCTTTCTGCATCACACGGAGAACGTGATGGAGAACGCCGCAGACACGAGAAGGATTTTCGAGATCCTCAGGGCGTACCACCAGTCTCGCGAGAACATCCGGATCCTCCTCGAGCTGAGCAGCATGAGCGATTACGAGCGGATGGGTTTCATCGACGCCTGGCAGGAGGAGATGGCCGACTTTTTCGCCCAAAACGGCTTCTGCTTCGCCTGCAACCGCCGGCTCGAGCGCTGCCACTGCGCCGAGCCGATCCGCAGCCGGACCCCGCACACCGCCGCGTAGGAGCCTGTCCGAGTATTCGGCCGGGCCGCGCCCCGTCTCTGCTAGAATCCCGCCCTCGGCGACGCATCACCCTGCGAACCGGGGGGGACTTCCGTGGCCAGAGCGCGCAAGGGCAAGGCATCCGAATCCTCGGGGGCACCGCAGCTCAAAGTATGGATCGCCATGGGGAGCGACAGCGACTACCCGGTGATGGAAGAGGCGGTCAAGGTCCTGAAGGATTTCGGCGTCCCCTACGAGGTCGATATCACCTCGGCCCACCGCACGCCGGACGTGACCGCCGATCTGGCAAGGCACGCCGAGGAGCGGGGCTTCGGGGCGATCATCCTGGGGGCGGGCCACGCGGCCCATCTGGCCGGAGTGGTGGCGGCGCACACGACCCTGCCGGTCATCGGCGTGCCCCTGGCGTCCTCCTCCCTGCAGGGCCTCGATGCCCTGCTCTCGACCGTGCAGATGCCGGGGGGCGTGCCGGTGGCGTCGATGGCCATCGGCAAATCCGGCGCCCTCAACGCCGGGATCTTCGCGGTCCAGATCCTGGCGACGCGCGACCCGGGCCTGCGCCACCGCCTGCGCCGATTCAAGGAGCGGCTGGCCGCCAAGGTGACGGAGAAGAACCGCGCCCTCAAGGCCGGTCGCAAGGACTAGTGCCGACCTACCGGATCGTCACTCTCGGCTGCAAGCTGAACCAGGCCGACTCGTCCGCGCTCGAGACGCGCCTGCGCGCCCTGGGCTTCGATCGGGCCGCCGGCGGCGCGGACCACCGCCCCGGGGACCGCGCCGACCTCGTCGTCCTGAACACCTGCACGGTGACCGCCCGCGCCGACCGCGAGGCGCGCCAGATCGCCCGGCGCCTGCGCGGTGACAACCCGCGCGCGGTCCTGATCGCAACCGGCTGCTACGCCGAGCGCGATCCGGCGGGCCTGCGCTCCGTCGCGGGCGTCGACCACGTGGTGCCCCTGCGCGAGCAGATCGAAACGGTCCCCGCCCTGGCCGCGAGGGCGTTCGGACTCCTGGACCACTCCTCCCAGGCCCTCGACCTCGGCCCGTTCGGCGCCACCGCCGGATGCGACCCTGCGCCCGGCCCGGGCGACCGCACGCGCGCCCTGCTCAAGGTGCAGGAGGGGTGCAACCTGCGCTGCTCCTACTGCATCATCCCGTCGGTCCGCGGCGCCAGCCGGAGCCTGCCGCCGGCCGACGTCCTCGGCCGCATCGGGCGCCTGACCGACGCCGGCTACCGCGAGATCGTGTTCACCGGCGTGAACACCGGCGACTACGGCAGGGACCTCGACCCGCCCACCCGTCTCGATCACCTTCTGGCGCGGGCGATCGAAATCCAGGGGCTGGGTCGCCTGCGCCTCAACTCGCTCGAGCCGAGGACCGTGACCGCGGACCTGGTGGCGCTCCTGGCGGGAGGCGGCGGGCGCCTCGCCCCGCACCTCCAGATCCCTCTGCAAAGCGGCTCCGATCCGGTCCTGCTCCGCATGCGCCGCCCGTACCGCTCTTCCGACTATGCCCGCGTCGTCGAGTCCCTGCGTCTGAGGATCCCCGGGATGGCCCTCGGGGCCGACGTCATCGTCGGCTTCCCTGGCGAGACCGACGGCGAGTTCGAGAGCACGTGCCGCTTCATCGAGTCGTCCCCGCTCAATTACCTGCACGTCTTCTCGTACTCGGCGCGCCCCGGCACGCCGGCCGCTGCGCTGCCGGCGCCCGTCCGCCCGGAGGTGATCAGGGAGCGGAGCGCCCGGCTGCGGTGTCTCGCGCAGGATCTCTCGCTTCGGTTCCGCCGCTCCTTGGTCGGGGGGACCCGGACCGCCCTGACCCTCAACGAGGTCCGCCCGGATGGTCGCCTGCGGGCGCTGACCGACAATTTCATCGATCTCGGATGCGATCTCGAAGGACGCGACGCCGCCGCCTGGATGAACCGCCTGGTGCGCGTGCGGATCGACGAGGCGATCGAAACCGGCACCCGGGGCGTGATTCTCGACTAGGACTCCGGGCCCGACCGGGTATGAGGCCGGGCCGCGCGGCGACGGGGCGCCGTGTCGATCAGGTGCTGCGTGAGCCCGTCGAGGAGCTCCCCCTCGTTGCGGGCGCGGAGGGTCGACAGGTAGACGATGTCCGGGCCGGCCGGATCGCCGAGGCGGGCGCACGCCTGCTTCGATGCGCTCCGGCTGGCGGAGAGCGCGATGCGGAGCATGACGCGCGTGCCGAGCATCGACGTGGCGCGGCCGTAGGCGCTTCCCAGGGCGGCGAACACGGAGCGCACGGCGGGGGACGCGGAGACACCCTGCGCGGAAAGATAGGCGAGGACCCGTTTCCGCCTTTCCCCCTCGGCCCCTAGGTAGGCCTCGATCAGCCGCTCTCCCCCTGCATCGCGCAGCCTCCGGGCGTAGACGCGGTACAGGGAGAGGACCATCTCCTGCAGGTAGACGTCTTGAAGGAGGAGGCGGACCGCGGCTCCCGGGCCGGCCGGCATCGTCTATTTCTTGATCGAGTCCTTGAGGACCTTCGCGACGGTGAACTTCACCACCGTCTTGGCGGGGATCTGGATCGATTCCCCGGTCATCGGATTCCGGCCGGTGCGGGCCTGGCGCTTCACGACTTTGAACTTGCCCAGCCCGGCGAGCGGCACTTCCCCTTCGTTCTTCATCTCCCGCTCGATGATGCGGGTGAAGCCTTCGAGGAAGCCCTTGGCCTGCTGGCGGTCACCGCCGGTTTCCTGCGCGATCGCTTCAATCAAATCGGTGCGCGTCATCCCTGGATCTCCCTTTGGGTCGGTGAAAAGACTCGGCTCTCGAGGGGACGAGATGTTCGCAAGCCCGCGTTTTCTATCACGTTCGCGCGGGCTAATCAAGAAACCGTTCCGGCCGCCGCCCTATTTCCATTCCACCGGAAGGCGGAGCGGCCTGCCGTCACGGTCGCGATACAGGACGTAGCCGTTTCTCTGGCCGAACACATAGACGTCACGCGTCACCTCCACGTCGTGCCGGCAGTACTGCTCGATGAGGTCGAGGCGGCCTTCCTTCCACCACTTGAGCGACTGCAGGCCGTCACCGCTCTTGCCGACCCCCAGGGTGGCCTCGGCGAGGTCTCCCAGCTTGAGGCGGAAGCCGAGCTTGCGGTAGATGTCGGCGAGCATGTCGAACGTGCGGATGCGCGTCAAGTTCCATGGTGTGTATCCCTTCAGGACCAGGAGATCGAACCGATCGATGTTGTAGCCGATCACCTTGTCCGCCATGGCGAGATCGAGCAGCAGGCGGTCCACGTCCTTCTCGAAGTGGGTCTTGAACTCGGAGTTGACCTGGTTGTAGGTCACCGCCAGCGCCAGCTTCATGTCGGGGATGTTCTGCCAGCCGCCGACCTCTTCGGCGCTCCTCTGCGTCTCCACGTCGAGGAACAGGGTCAGCTCGCCGGCGGGCGAGCCCCCCGACGACCCGCGCCGCACCGGGGTGGGCAGTGGCTCGTGGTCGAATCCGCCGCCCATGAGCCGCAGGGGCGGTCGCGGCGGCAGGGGTTCCGGGCGCGGCCGCGCCGGGAGGATCGGCCCGGCGGCCTGCATCTCCGTTCCCGCCGCCCGATCGCCCAGGGCCACGGCAATCTGGAGCGCGGCTGCCTTGTCGAGCGGATGGTTGCCGTTGCCGCACTTCGGCGACTGGATGCAGGAGGGGCACCCCGACGGGCACGCGCAGTCCCGCAGGAGGGCGGCGGTCTTCTTCAGGAGGTCTCCGAGTCCTGCGAACCCCTTGGCCGCCAGCCCGCACCCGCCGGGATACCCGTCGTAGATGAAGATGGCCGACCGGCCGATCTGCGGATGCAGGGGGTACGAGATGCCGCCGATGTCGCCGCGGTCGCAGATCGCCATCAGGGGAAAGAGCGAGATCAGCGCGTGCTCCAGGGCGTGGATGCCGCCCATGAAGTGGCCCTCGCTCTCGACCACGCTGTCACGGATGGCGTCCGGCAGCGTGATCCACAGTCCGACGGTCTCGAAGGTCAGGGGCGGAAGAGACAGGTCGAACAGCCCGAGGCGATCGCGGCCGAACAGCCGCCGCTTCTCGAAGCCGCTCAGCTCCTCGGTCACCTCGAGCCGCCCCAGGCTGGCGGCGAGGGCGCCTTCCTGCTTCCGGTCGAGGACCTCCAGGACTTCCGTTTCCTTCTCGCCGCGGACCTCGGTGTAGTAGTCCACGTCGACGGGGACCACGCTCACGCGGCGCGCCTCGATGTCGAGGTCGCGCACCAGGTACTGCTGGGCGTGGTGCAGGTAGATCGCCCCGGCGTGCGTCTCGTGGAAGGCGCGCACCGCGTCGAGCGTGCCGATGACGCGGTCGGCCCCGACGTCGACGATCGTGTAGGTCGCGCCGATCGTGCGCAACGATACGTCGCGCTGGGGGCGGCGGCGCAGGGTGTACCAGCGCTCGCCGCCGGCGTCCCGCGCCAGCGCCCCCTCGCGCTCGAGCTCCTCCACCAGCCCGAACATCTCCCCGTAGAGCTCGCGGTCCCGCGGCTGCTCCAGGCCGAGCTCCGCCCCCGCGCACAGCATGTGGGCCCGGGCGATCACCCGGTTGCCCGGATCGAACACGACCTCTTCGAACCCCCGGTTCAGGAGCTCGTCCGGGTTCGCCATGAAGTACTGATCGAGAGCATCGGGCATGCCGACGAGCACGGTCAGGGACGGGCGGTCCTCCCGGCCGACGCGGCCGATCCTCTGCCACGTGGAGACGACGCTCCCGGGGTAGCCGACCAGGATGCAGACGTCGAGGCCGCCGATGTCGACCCCCAGCTCCAGCGCGCTGGTCGAGATCACGCCCTGCAGCGAGCCGTCGTGCAGGCGCCTCTCGATCTCCCGCCGCTCCTCGGGGAGGTAGCCGGAGCGATAGGCGCTCACCCGCGAGGCATAGCGCGGCGCCGACTGCAGAAGCCACGAGTGCAGGAGCTCGGTGATCTTCCGGGCCTTGGTGAAGGCGATGGTCCTGAACCCCGCGTCGAGCGCCCAGGCGAACAGCTGGGTGGCGGCGGTGTACGGGCTGCCGCCGAGCGGGTTGACGAACATCAGGTGCCTCCCGGCGCGCGGCGCGCCGGTCCTGTCCACGACCAGGAAGGGGCGCCCGAACAGCGCCTCCCCGAGGCCCCCGGGATTGGCGATCGTGGCGGAGGAGGCGATGAAGCGAGGCCGGCTGCCGTAGTTCGCGGCGATGCGCAGAAGGCGCTTCAGGACGTGGTGCAGGTGCGAGCCGAAGATTCCGCGGTAGACGTGCAGCTCGTCCACCACCACCGCGTCCAGGTTCTCGAACAGGGCCCGCCAGTCCTGATGGTGCGCCAGGATGCCGAGGTGCAGCATGTCGGGGTTGGTGATCAGGATGTCCGGAGGCTCGGCCTTGATCTTCCGCCTCCGCGAGTCGGGCGTGTCGCCGTCGTAGATGGCGGCGCTGACCGGCCGGCCGGTGCCCGGCAGGCCGTGACCTCCCCGCACGACACCCCCGTGCCGCGCGGTCGCGCCCGCCAGCTCCACGATTCCCTGGAGCTGATCCTGCGCCAGGGCCTTGTACGGGAACAGGTACAGCGCGCGCGCTCCGGGCCGGGTGAGCGCGGCCTCGAGCGTGGGGAGCAGGTAGACCAGGCTCTTGCCGCTCGCCGTCGGAGTGACGGTGAGCACGTCGCGTCCCGAGCGCGCGGCGTCGATCGCCTCGGCCTGGTGGCTGAAGAGCCGGTCGATCCCCAGATCGCAGAGCGCCTGCTGCAGCGGGACGGGGAGGGGGGCCGACAGGAGGGCGTGGGACGCCTCCTGCGCCGCGATCGATGCGACGTGCACCACGTCGTCGCCCAGCTTCTCGGACCTCAGGATCCGCTCGATGAAGGAGGGTATCGGGCCGGGAAGGACGCCGGATGGAACGGACGGTTCCCGGAGAGACCGGGCCGCGACCGGGGCGTCCGGCGTCATGCCGGCGCTCCGCCCGCCTCGTAGTCGTAGAACCCGCGTCCGGACTTGCGTCCGAGCCGGCCGGCGTCCACCATGCGACGGAGGAGCGGGCAGGGACGGTACTTCGGATCGGCGAAGCCGGCGTGGAGGATCTCCAGGATCGCCAGGCAGGTGTCCAGTCCGATGAAGTCGGCAAGCGCCAGGGGCCCCATCGGGTGTCGCATCCCCAGCCGCATGACCGTGTCGATGTCCTCCCGGCTGCCGATCCC
This sequence comes from Candidatus Polarisedimenticolia bacterium, assembly GCA_036001465.1. Lineage (NCBI taxonomy): Bacteria > Pseudomonadati > Acidobacteriota > Candidatus Polarisedimenticolia > Candidatus Polarisedimenticolia bacterium. Next base: position 28,120 of record DASYUH010000033.1, on the reverse strand, counting down.
TTCGTACAGCGCGAAGATGGCCTCGTTGATCATGGGCATCAACACCCGGTTCGAGATGAAACCCGGGTAGTCCTGCGCCAGGACCGTCGTCTTCCCCAGCGTCTTCGCGAGCCCGCGGGTCGTCCCGATCGTCTCCTCGGACGTCGCCTGGCCCGCGACGATTTCCAACAGCTCCATGACCGGCACCGGGTTCATGAAGTGCATGCCGATCACCAGGGAAGGGCGGCGGGTGGCCGCGGCGAGGCGGGTGATCGAGATCGAGGACGTGTTGCTCGCCAGGACGACCTCCGGCCGGCACGTCCGATCGAGGGACTCGAAGAGGCGGGCCTTGATCGCCAGGTTCTCGCTCACCGCCTCGATGACGAAATCGGCGGCGGCGAACGCCCCGGCGTCCGTCGCCGGCCGAAGGCGCGCCAGCGTCTCGGTCCGAGCCGCCGGCGCGAGCTTCCCTTTCTGCACCTGGCGCTCCAGCTGATCGCCGATGTGCTCGAGGGCGGCGTCGAGGGCGGTCTTCTTCTCGTCGTGGAGGACGACGGTGTAGCCCGCGTGGGCCGCCACCTGGGCGATCCCGCGACCCATCTGGCCGGCCCCCACGACGACGATGGTCCGCAGCCCTGGGCTCATCTTCCCCCCTGCCGGGAGCCTGGGAGCATGGGGATTGCGGCCGCGTACCGCGTCGCTCGTCGTCGGCGATGAACCCGCCGAACCGCAAGCCCCATGCGCGCGGCCCAGCCGAATACTCGGACACACTCCTGGGTCATAGGGCGCGGATCGCCATCGCCACGGCGTTCCCGCCACCGAGGCAGAGAGCGGCCACGCCGCGCTTCGCCTTGCGATCGGCGAGGGCATACAGGAGCGTCGTCAGGACGCGGGCCCCGCTGCAGCCGATCGGGTGCCCCAGCGCGACGGCCCCACCGTTCACGTTGACCCGCTCGGGCTTCAGCTTCAGCTCGCGCAGGAGCGCCACCGCCTGCACCGAGAAGGCCTCGTTCAGCTCGAACAGGTCGACCTCGTCGGTCCGCCATCCCGCCTTTTCGAGCACGCGGGTCACCGCCGCAACCGGCGCCATCATCACCATCTTCGGCTCGATCCCGCTGCTGGCGTACGCCACGATCTCCCCGAGCGGTTTCCTGCCGGCCCCCGCGGCCCGATCCCCGGACATGACGACCAGGGCCGCCGCCCCGTCGTTCACCCCGGGGGCGTTGCCGGCCGTGACCGTCCCGCCCTCCTTGAAGGCCGGCTTCAGCCTGGCCAGGGCCTCAATCGAGGAGTCGCGCCGCGGCGACTCGTCGGTGTCGAACAGGACCGCCGGCCCCTTCCTCTGGGGCACCGGGACCGGCATGATCTCCGCCTTGAACTTGCCGGCGTCGATGGCCGCGATCGCCTTCCGGTGGCTGCCCAGGGCATATTCGTCCTGCGCCTGCCTCGGAATGTCGTATTGCTCAGCCACCGCCTCGCCGCAGCAGCCCATGTGGAAGTTCTCGTAAACGTCCCAGAGCCCGTCGTGGACCATCGAATCGACCAGCTCGCCGTGCCCGAGCCGCAGCCCCTCACGGGCGCCGCGCACCAGGAACGGAGCGTTGCTCATCGACTCCATGCCCCCGGCCACGATGACTTCGTGGTCTTCCGCCCGGATCGACTGCGCCGCCAGGGCCACCGCCTTCAGGCCGGATCCGCAGACCTTGTTGACCGTCAGGGCGGGGACCGTCACCGGCAGGCCCCCTCTCAGGGCGGCCTGGCGGGCGGGATTCTGACCGAGACCGGCCGACAGCACGTTCCCCATGATCACCTCGTCCACCTGCTCGGGACGGAGGTCGGCGCGGCGCACCGCCTCCTTGACGGCGAGGGCACCGAGATCGGTCGCCTGGAATCCCTTGAGAGCACCAAGAAACTTGCCGACGGGCGTCCTGCAGGCGCTGACGATGACCGCCTTCTTCATCCGAGGCCTCCCCGTGGAACGATTTCAAAGTATACCAACAAAGCGGCGGTCCGGGGGCTCCCGACACGGCTTCCATCCCGCCGCTTGACAATTTCCAAGCGACAGAAGTGTAAGGATTTGTTTACGAATTGCGTGCTTGACTGGCCGGGGTGATTCCAGTATATAGACAGTGGTTCGTGGATGCGGGGGTCAGGTGGCGGCGGTTGCCGCGGAGCGAGGCGCCTCGATGAAACTGCATGGTTGGAACGTCAAGCCCCTGAGGCCCCGGGTTTCCCCGTCGGCCAAGGACGAGCCTCTCGCGGAAGACATCTTCGTCAACAGCATCGTGGCCGTGAAGGACAACAAGAGAATCCTCCTGCACCGCGTCGTGAAGATCAATCCCGACGGCAGCGAAGAGGTCTTCATCATCAAGGCCTCGCCGAAAATCATCGAGACCAATCACTGAGGTCCGCGGCCCGCGGACACCGGCCACCGCACGCCACCCGAAAACCGCTTCGCGCTCGGAGTGTGTCCGTGCATTCGGCCGGGCTCTCGGGCATGTGCTAACGTAGCCATCATGCGACGCGCTCTGCATTCCATCCTCGCCGGCTTCATCGTGTGCGTCGCCTGCTTCTCCCCGGCGGCCGCCAAGGACACCGGGCCATTCCGCATCCTGGCCGGACCGTACTCGAGGAAGGCGGTCGGCTCCGGCTCCGGGGCCGCCACCAGCCGCTTCACCATCAAGGGGCTGACGATCACCGTGGAGTTCCTCGAGCCCGAGAGCCGCGCCTCCTTCCTGCGCAAGGCCGCGTCCGGAGCGTCCGATCCGTTCGCCGTCCCTCCGGGACGGCCGCAGATCTATCACGCCGTCCGGGTGGCCTTCGACAACCAGTCGAAGGCCGACGTGATCTTCCAGGCCGGCAACGTCGTCCTGCTCACCGACAGGAAGGAGCCCGAGTACGCCATCGACCTGACCGACCTCTACCGCGCCGCCGCGCGCGGCGACGGCGACCCGGAAGGGGTCTTCGACCAGCTGGCCCCCGCGATCTTCGACAGCAGCACCGAGATCCCGAAGGGCCGGACGATCGAGCGGCTTCTGGTCTTCGGCCCGCTTCGAACGAGGTGGAAGGAGCTGCGGCTGAACTTCTCGTACCTGCAGATCGGCTCCGAGACGCACTCCGTGTCGTTCCTGTTCCACCGGCAGCCGCTGGGAGGGTGAGATCGCGTGGCAGCCGAACTGCTCGACGGGGCCGCGGTGGCCCGGGCAATCCGGGGGGAAGTCGCCCGGGAGGTCGCCGAGCTGGTGAAGCGGACCGGCACCGCGCCGCGCCTCGCCGCGGTGCTCGTCGGAGACGATCCAGCCTCCCAGGTCTATGTCCGGAACAAGGTCTCCGCCTGCCTCGAGGTGGGCATGCGCTCGGAGGAAGTCCGGCTGCCGGCCGGCACCCCCCAGGAGCGGCTCATGGCCCGCATCCGGCAGCTCAACGAGGACCCCGACCTCGACGGTATCCTGGTGCAGCTGCCGCTGCCGCGCGCCCTGGACAGGGTGTCCGTCATCCTGGCGCTCGACCCGGCCAAGGACGTGGACGGCCTGCACCCCCTGAACGCGGGGCGCCTCCTGATGAAGCTCGACGCCCCGATCCCGTGCACGCCCGCCGGCATCGTCGACCTGCTCGAGCGCTACCGCCTGCCGATCGCCGGACAGCACGCGGTCATCGTCGGCCGGAGCGAAATCGTCGGCCGGCCGCTGTCGATCCTCATGATGCAGCGTGACGCGACGGTCACGGTCTGCCACTCGAAGACCCGGGATCTGCCGGCCATCACGCGCCAGGGGGACATTCTCGTCGCGGCCGTCGGCCGCCCCGCTTTCCTGGGGCGCGACCACATCCGCGCGGGGGCGACGGTCATCGACGTCGGAGTGAACCGCGTGGCCGATCCCGCCGCGGCGGCGGCCCTCTTCGGGAACGACTCGCCGCGCGTGAGCCAGGTGCGCGAGCGCGGCTACACCCTCGTGGGCGACGTCCACCCGGGCGAAGCGGCCGCCATGGCCGGACATCTCACACCGGTCCCCGGCGGCATCGGCCCCTTGACCATCGCCTGCCTGCTGCGCAACACGCTGCGCGCTGCACGGCTGCGCCGCCGGCTGGTGGCGCAATGACCCAGGGGCGCGACCGCGCTTCCGGCACGACCTTGCCGCTAATTCCCCGGGCCGGGCCGCTCGACGGTCGCGGCAAGCCGTTTGTCCTGCGCGTCGGCCTGACCGGAGGGATCGCCGCCGGCAAGACGACCGTGGCCCGCATCTTCGCCTCCCTCGGGGCGACCATCCTCGACGCCGACGAGATCGCCCACCGGCTGGTGGAGAAGGAAGCCCCAGCCTACCAGCCGGTGATCCAGGCGTTCGGCGAGGAGATCCTGAACCCGGACCGCTCGATCAGCCGCCCGAGGCTGGCGCGGCTCATTTTTTCCGATCCGCAGCGGCGCGCCGCCCTCGAAGCGATCCTGCACCCGCTCATCCGCAAGGAGGAAGCCAACCTCGTCGAGCTGCTCGCCGACACCGGCCAGGGGAGGATTGCCGTCTCCAACGCCGCCCTCCTGATCGAGACCGGGATCTACCGCGACTACCACCGGGTCATCGTGGTGCACTGCGCGCCGGGGACCCAGCTCGACCGCATCGTCCGGCGGGACGGCCTGTCCGAGGAGGAGGCCCGGGCGCGCATCGGCGCCCAGATGGACAGCCGCGAGAAGCTGAAGGTCGCCCACTACGCCATCGACACCACCCCCGGCATGTCGGCCACCGAGGCGCGCGCACGCGCAGTCTTCCGCCATCTCCAGCAGGACCTGCAGGCCCTCTCCGACGTGTCCTAGGAGCCTGGCCGAGTATTCGACCGGCTCCTGGGGACCTGCTTCCCATAGCCGTTACGACTCCCCCGCCGGGCGCCACATAAAAATGATGCGAGGCGCCCGCCCATCGCCCGCCGGCTTCCCTCGGACGGGCTCCCTCGACATCGCTGGACACCTTGGCACATCAGTGGTTTGCGGCTGATTGCCTCGCGGCTGCTGCGCCCCGCCGCACCGGCGAGAGGGATCCTGGCCCGAGCCTTGCACTCCCCGACACCTCGCGAAACGACCGCCGTCCGGGCGGTCGAAGCGACGCAAGCGAACTAACGAACAGGGACGACGTCCCGGGAGCCTTTCATGCGAACGATACGAATCGCGGCCGTCCTGGCGCTGGCGTCGGCGGCGCTGCTGACGGCGCGGACGGCCAGCGCGCAGGGGTGCATTGCCATCAGAAACAACGAACCGGTGTTCGGCGCCGCGGATCAGGTGGTGTTCGCGCCGGGTGAATGGCAGTTCTTCTTCAACTACCGCGGCGCGAAATCGACCGACCATTACAACGGGACCAAGTTCCAGTACCAGCGCCAGTCGGCCAACAACTATGTGTCCAACACACAGCAGATCTACGACCTGGGCGCCTCGTACAACGTCACCCGGCGCTTCACCGTCTCCGGCCTGATCCCGGTGGTCAATGCGACCTGGTCGCTGCCGACGCCGGCCATGGGGACGCTCGGCCCGCGCCGCGAGCAGAATGCCGGCGGCCTCGGCGATGTCAGCGCGCAGGCGCGCTACTGGCTGCTCGATCCGGTCAGGCACCCGCGCGGCAACTGGTCCGTCGCGCTCGGAATCAAGGCCCCCACCGGCGAGCACGATGCCAAGGACGAGTATCCCGACATCACCGCCACGAACGACACCCTCAAGGCCGTGGACCAGTCGATTCAACCCGGGGACGGCGGCTGGGGAATCATCTTCGAGACGCAGGCCTACAAGAGCCTCAAGCACGTGTCGTTCTACGGCTCGGGCTTCTACCTGGCGAACCCGCGCGACACCAACGGCACGCCATCGATCATCGTCGGGCTCGGACTGGGAGCCAACCCGGCCTTCGCCGACCTGCTCGACAACTCCGTTCCCGACCAGTATCTGGCGCGGGCCGGGGCCTCCTTCCCCGTCATCAAGGAGACCCTGACCGTGTCGATCGGCTTCCGGATCGAAGGCGTGCCGCGCTACGACCTGGTCGGCGCCAGCCATGGCTGGAGACGCCCCGGCTACGAGACCTATGTCGAGCCCGGCATCGTGTACACGCACGGCCGCTCGAGCTATTCGGTGAACGTGCCGATTGGTCTTCTCCGCAACCGGCTGCCGAACCCTTACAGCGGCAACGCCGGCGACGCGACCTTCCCCGATTACGTCGTGGTGGCCGGCTACTCCTACCGTTTCGGCGGCACGGCCGCCCCCGCGGTCTCGAGCCTCGGGTTCGAGCCGACGCAACAGGAGATCAGGCACTAGGACCGTCCGGGCCCCCTCGTGGTCGCCCGGGGCCCAGGAGAGTGTCCGAGGCCTAGGGCGTCAGGATCGCAGGCTTCGGTTTCTTGGCGATCTTGCCCTGGTGCAAACGGAAACTGACCGCCGCGGAGTTGTTGATGTACTCGGTCTCCGTGAAGAAGTGGCGCGCGTTCGCCTCGTTCTCGAGGACATAGTTCCCGTTCGGAAGATCGGTGATGGGAAGCGACTGGCCGTCGATGCCGGGTATCGGCTCGTAGATGTCCAGCCAGCAGACACTGAGGCCCGAGTTATTGCAGTCGAGATAAGTCTGCGGGTCGAGCGGGGCGGTGCAGGTTCTCGACACCGTGCTCAGGTCGTTGTGCGCCAGGACGTCGTAGAGACAGAATCCGCGCTTCCCCCCCTTGATCATCTGGGCCGCGATCGCCGGGTTGGCGTCGAGCAGGTCCTGGGCGCACGCCCCTGGATTGGCGGCGCGCAGGGCGATCCACTGGTTGTAGCCGTCGGCGGTCCAGAGTCGGTAGTCGGCGTATTCCTTGATGTGCGGATGCCCGTGACAGGTGACCAGGTCGAACCATTCCGGATGGTCGGCAGGGTTTCCGAGAGTCAACGCACCCGGGCCGAAGTTGGTAATCGCGGTGCTGAACAAGAGGAAGTCGTTGGTGCCGGCCGGGACCTCCCCCTCGACGACCGAGCAGTCGGTCGGTGCGTAAGTGCGCTTGTCGATGGCAGTATTCCCCAAGGTGAGGACGTACAGCAGCGCCCCGGGATCGACGCGGAAGTCGGGGCAGCCGCGCGGATCGGTGCAGGTGTTCTGCGGGGTGCAGTTCTGGGCCAGAGCGGCAGCCGCGGCCAGGACCGTGGCGCCAATCACGACGGCGGCGAAAAGCAGGCGATGGATGTCCCGAACAGAACAACGACGTTGAGCGGGCATGGGAACACTCCTCGAGGGCGCGCGACGGCGCAGGAATGCGGCGATGCCCTGGAACGTACGACGATCCAGGGAACCTGTCAACGACTGAACGGGCGTTTAGAAACTGATGTTGTCGATCAGCCGGGCGTGGCCGAACCAGGCCGCGACGGCCAGGAGCGTGCCCGGGACGGCGGCCGTCGCCGGTTCCAACGTCTCGCCGTCCACGGCCTCGGCGTAGTCGAGGCGGGCGAGCGGCTCGGAGGAGATGGTGTCGCGCACCAGGGCGACGAGGCGCGCGGCGTCGGTCTCGCCGGCGCGGGCGCGATCGGCCGCGGCGCGAAGCGCCCGATAGAGCACCGGCGCGGCCCGGCGCTCGGCGAGGGTCAGATAGGCGTTGCGGGACGACAGGGCCAGGCCGTCCTCTTCCCGCACGATGGGGCACGAGACGATCTCGACCCCCATTTTAAGATCGCGCTCCATCCTCCGGAGGATGCGCACCTGCTGCGCATCCTTTTCACCGAAGTAGGCGGCGTCCGGCCGCACGATGGCGAACAGCTTGGCCACCACCGTCGCCACGCCGCGGAAGTGCCCGGGGCGGCTGCGGCCGCAGAGAACGTCCTGCATCCCCTGGACCTCCACGAACGTCCGGTGGCCGGGAGGATGGACCTCCTCGTCCGGCGGAATGAACAGGGCGTCGCATCCGGCCGTTCTCGCCATCGCGGCGTCCTTCTCCGGATCGCGCGGGTAGGCCCGGAAGTCTTCCCCCGGGCCGAACTGGAACGGGTTGACGTAGATCGACACGACGACGGCGCCGCATTCGGCCCGGGCCCTTTCGATGAGCGACAGGTGCCCCCGGTGAAGAGCACCCATGGTCGGCACCAGGCCGATCCGCTTCCCGGCCCCGCGCGCGGCGCGCGACCAGGCCTGCATCGCCTGCGCGGTGACGATCACCTGCATCGGCCTAGGAGCCTGTCCGGGTGCCGGGTCCCGCCCCGCGCGCCGACGCCAGGGCCTCCGGGGAGGTGTAGATCTCCGCCTCGGATGGAAACGAGCCCGCCCGGACGTCCGCGATGAAGCGGCGCGCCGCATCTTCGATCTCCCGCCCGATCTCCGCGTAACGGCGCGCGAACCGGGGCGGAGGCGCCTCTCCCAGTCCGAGCATGTCGTGAATCACCAGGACCTGGCCGTCGCAGAAGCGCCCCGCGCCGATTCCGATCGTCGGGATGCCGACCGCCTCGGTCACCATGCGGCCCACCGATTCGGGCATCCCCTCGAGGACCAGGGAGAAGGCCCCCGCCTCCTCGAGCGCCACGGCGTCCTCCACGAGGGCGCGGGCCTGGTCGGCCTTCTTCCCCTGCACCCGGTAGCCCCCCATCAGATGGACCGACTGAGGGGTGAGGCCGATGTGCCCCATGACGGGGATTTCGGCGTCGAGGAAAGCCCTGACCAGGGGGGCGCGCCTGCGGCCGCCTTCGATCTTGACGGCCGCCGCCCCCCCCTCCTTCAGGAAGCGGCCGGCGTTCCTGATGGCGTCCCGCCGGCCGGTCTGGAACGACAGGTACGGCATGTCGGAGACGACCAGGGCGCGCCGCGCCGCCCGCGTCACCGCGCGCGTATGGTGCAGCATCTCCTCCATGGTGACCGGCAGGGTGCTTTCGTACCCGAGGACGTTGTTCCCCAGGCTGTCCCCTACCAGGAGGATGTCGACGCCGGCGGCCTCGAGGATCCGGGCGGTCGGGTAGTCGTAGGCGGTCAGCATGACGATGCGGCGGCCGGCGCTCCTGGCGGCGCGCAGCTCCGGCACGGTCACTTTTTTTTCGGAAGACGCGGACGGCCCCTGCATGGCCGGGGCCCTGGGCGGGCGGTTCATCGGACCTCCTTCTCCCCTCCGGCACGGACACGGCCGGTAGAGGGAACGGGTTAAGCGCCTGCGATCAGAAGGACGCGCGGTCCTACGCGCGTGCCAGTCCCGGTCCTTTCGCGGATCCGAGCGGGATGTAGTACTGCACGCCCTTCTGCATCGTGTCGATCTGCCGGAACAGCTCCTCCAGGTCCTCCCGGCTCTTCACGAAGTCGATCTCCGACGTGTCGATGACCAGGAGCGGGGTCCTGTTGTAGTGAAAGAAGAAGTAATTGTACGCGCGATTCAGCTCGGCGACGTAGGTCTCCGAGATCTCCCGTTCGTAGTTCCGGTGCCGGGAGCGGATGCGCTCCATCAGCACGGCATCCCGGGCCTGCAGGTAGATCACCAGGTCGGGGTGCGGCACCTGCGGCTCGAGGACGCCGTAGAGCTTCTCGTACAGCATCAGCTCCGAGTCGTCCAGGTTGAGGTAGGCGAAGATCTTGTCCTTGGCGAAGATGTAGTCGCAGATCAGGGTCTTCTGGAACAGGCTCCCCTGCGCCAGCTCCTGCTGCTGGCGGAAGCGATTCAGGAGAAAGAAGAGCTGGCATTGGAAGGCGGCGCCCGGGCGATCCTGGTAGAAGTCGTTGAGAAACGGGTTCTCGACCTTCTCCAGGATGCGGGCCGCCTCGAAGCGCTCCACCAGCAGATCGACAAGACTCGTCTTGCCGACGCCGATCGGGCCCTCGACCGCGATGAACTTGAAATTCATCCTTAATCTTCCGAAGAGAGCCGCGCATTATAGCAGCACCCGTTCCACGCGGGATCGATCGGGGCACTTCGCGAGCAATTCCGCCGCCGTCAGGTTGAGGACGGGGTGCCAGGCCCCCGGGGAGATCTCCGCCAGCGGCACGAGAACGAAACGCCGCAGGTGCATCCGGGGGTGGGGCACCTGAAGGGCCACCCCGGATCGGATATCGTTCCCGGAGAGGAGAAGGTCAAGGTCGATCACCCGCGGCCCCTTGTCCCGGGTCCGGACCCGCCCCATCGATCGCTCGACTGCCAGGCAGACCTCCAGGATGGCCTCCGGCCCCAGGCCCGTTTCGCATCCGACCACTTGATTGATAAACTCTTCCTGGTCAACAACTTCCACTGGATCCGTGCGATAGAGCGAGGACTGCTGCGAAACCTTGAGTCCCGCCTTCCCCAGGGCATTCCGGGCCCGGTCCAGGTGGGCACGGCGATCGCCGATATTCGACCCCAACCCGATGAACACACCCCTTGCGGCCATGCGCGGGCTCCGAACGTGCGTTGACACATAAAGATAGCATTTGCTAGCATCCCTATTTCGCCAATCATTTTTCCCTCATTCGAGGACATCTTTTTTCCACCGGCCGCGAACCACTTGCGGCCTTCCATCCGGGACGATCCCGGGAGGGGCGGGGCAACACGATGAAGAAGGCAGCAGCGAAGAAGAGCAACAAGGCGGCGGGGACGACCCCCACGAACACGTGGATGATCCATGAGAAGGCGATCAAGGAGTTCGAGCGGGGCGTCTCCCTTCTGCAGAAGCAGAGCTACCCCGAGGCGCTGGAGCACTTCCAGGCGGTGGTCACCGGCTTCCCGCAGGAGAAGGAGCTCACCGACCGGGCCCAGGTGTACGTCCGGATCTGCAACGGCATGGCCGACCGGCGAGAGCCGCAGCCGCGCAAGCCGGAGGATTACTTCTATTACGGAGTCATGAAGGCGAACGAGGCGAATTACGAGGAGGCGGTGAAGCTCCTGGAGCGCGCCCTGCAGACCAGCCCCAAGGACGAGAAGGTGCACTACGTCCTGGCCTCCACGCTCGCGCAGAAAGGGGAGCGCCGTGAGGCCCTGGAGCACCTGAAAGAGGCGATCGAGCTGAACATCACGAACCGCATCCACGCGCGCAACGATCCGGATTTCGAGCAGTTGCGTGACGATGAGAACTTCCAGAACCTGATCCATCCGGAAGAGATGTAGCGGTCCCCGGGGGACGCAGGCCAGGGATGGGTATGAAGCGCAGGAAAGCACGGCCCGGCCGGAAGAAGGCGCGGCCGCCGTCACGTCGGCGGTCCCGGGCGGCGCGCCCCTCCCGGAAATCGGCCCGCAGCAAACGACCCGCGGCAGCCCCCGGCCCCGCCGCAATCCTGGTCACCTCCCTGCGGGCGTCGGCGCCGAGGCCCGGCCAGGTCATCCTCCCTGCCTCCGTGTCGGCAAGACCGTTGCCTGCCGGGGTCCGTCCCCTGCACCCCGGGAGCCAGGGAAATGGGCCCTCGGGCTCCATCCGGAACAGCATGAACGCGGTCCGTCCGGCCGCCGCGCCCGGCGGCGTGCCGGGGAAGCCGATCCAGGGCTCGGCCTTTCTTCGCGGCGCCGCGGCCGCCGGCGGCGCGGCCGCTCTGACGGGGCGCCACGTGCGCCGGCCGGCCGTTGCCGCGCGCCGTCGCGACGTGTGCGCCATGGTTCTCGCCGCCGGGCTCGGGAAGCGCATGCTGTCGGAGTCCTCCAAGCTCGTCCACGCCGTGGCCGGCCGGCCCATGGTCCGGCACGTGGTCGAGGCGGCGAAGGCGGCGGGCATGGCGCGCACCGTCGTCGTCGTGGGCAACCAGGCGGACGAGGTGCGGCGCGCCGTGGGCGAGGGGGACAAGCGGATCGGCTTCGCCTATCAGAACGCGCAGCTCGGCACCGGGCACGCCGTCCTGTCGGCGGAATCGCAGCTTCTCGGTTACGAAGGGGACGTCCTGATCCTCAACGGCGACCTGCCGGCCCTCCGCCCCGACACGCTGAAAGGGTTCCTCGACTTCCATCGCGCCTCCGGAGCGCCGCTGAGCCTTTTGACCACCGTCGTCTCCGACCCGAAGGGGTACGGACGGGTCATGCGCACCTACAGCGGGGACGTGTCGCGCATCGTGGAGGAGTCGGACGCCACGACGGAGGAGAAGGCCACGCGGGAGATCAACTGCGGCATCTACTGCTCCGACGCCCAGTGGCTGTGGGACCCGTTGAAGCGCGCGCGGGCCGACAATGCGAAGAAGGAGATCTACCTGACCGACCTCGTCGAGATCCTGCGGCGCGACGGCCACAAGGTGGCCGCCTACCGCCATCCCGATCCCGAAGAGGTGCTGGGGGTCAATGATCGGCGCGAGCTGGCGGCGGCCGTCCGGGCCCTGCACCGGCGCAAGTCGGCCGCCCTGATGCAGGAGGGGGTGACCATCCTCGATCCCGTGACCGCCTACATCGACGTGGAGGTCAAAGTGGGCCCGGACACGATCATCGAGCCCGGGGTCATGCTCCTGGGGGCCACGGAGATCGGGCGCGGTGTGGTGATCGGAACCGGCACGCGCATCGCCGATTCGGTCGTCGGCGACGGCACCGCGATCCTTCCGTACTGCGTCATCGCCCAGTCGAGAATCGGGCGCGGCTGCCGGATCGGCCCGTTCGCCCACCTCCGTCCCGAGACCCAGCTCGAGGAGGACGTGCGCGTCGGCAACTTCGTGGAGATCAAGAAGACCCGCATGGCGACCGGGAGCAAGGCCAACCACCTCACCTATCTGGGGGACGCCGAGGTCGGCCGCAAGGCCAACATCGGCGCCGGAACGATCACCTGCAATTTCGACGGGGTCTCGAAGCTGCGCACCGTCATCGAGGACGAGGTGTTCGTCGGCAGCGACACGCAGCTCGTCGCCCCGGTGCGAATCCGCAAGGGCGCCTTCATCGGCGCCGGTTCGACCATCACGAAAGACGTCCCCCCGTATGCCCTGGCCGTCTCGCGCGCCGAGCAGGTGGTGAAGGAGGACTGGGTGAAGAGGTTCGGCCCCCAGGCGCGGCGGAAGGGCCACAAGAGCAAGGGCGGGCGATCGGACTAGCCTTCCGGGAGCCGGTCCCCAGGCCGTCCCGCCGCCCCATTCACCCCCCGTTTGGCGTCCGGGCTCCGGATGCCGTATATTCGAGCCCGTCATGTGCGGCATCGTCGGGTACGTCGGGCAGAAGAAGGTCAGCACCGTCCTTCTGGACGGTTTGCGGCGGCTCGAATACCGGGGCTACGACTCCGCCGGCATCGCCGTCATCAACCACGGCGCCATCCAGGTCGTGCGCAGCGCGGGGAAGCTCCGCGACCTCGAGGAGAACCTCCGCCTGGTCAACCTGGAGGGATCCTTCGGTATCGGCCACACCCGATGGGCCACCCATGGCCGTCCGACCGAGGAGAACGCCCACCCGCATCGCGACTGCACCGGCAACCTCGTGGTGGTGCACAACGGCATCATCGAGAATTACAAGGACCTGAAACGGGAGCTCGCGGCCCAGGGCCACCACCTCAAGACCGAGACCGACACCGAAGTGATCGCCCACCTGATCGAGGAGTACCGCAAGGGCGGCGACGTGTCGCTGGAGGACGGCGTGCGGCGCGCCGTCGCGCGCCTGGGGGGCAGCTACGCCTTCTGCGTGGTCTCGGCGCACGACCCGATGAAGATCGTGGCGGTGCGCAACGGGCCGCCCCTGGTCGTGGGCCTCGGCAAGGACGAGTACTTCGTCGCCTCCGACGTCCCGGCGATCCTGCACCACACGCGCGACGTCTTCTTCCTCGACGACCACGAGGTCGCGGTGATCACCGAACAGGGGATCGTGATCACCGACCCGGCCGGCCAGCCGATCAGCAAGCGGGTGCAGCGCATCACCTGGGACCCGATCATGGCCGAGAAGGCCGGCTTCAAGCATTTCATGCTGAAGGAGATCTACGAGCAGCCGCGCGCCATCCGCGATACCCTTCTGGGCCGCGTTTCGCAGGACACGGGCCAGATTTTCCTGGACGAGATGGAGATCACCCTGGAGGAGTTCCGCAACTGCCGGAAGCTCCACCTGGTCGCCTGCGGCACCTCCTGGCACGCGGCGCTGATCGGCAAGTTCCTGATCGAGCGGCTGGCGCGGCTCCCCGTGGAGGTGGACATCGCCTCCGAGTTCCGCTACCGGAACCCGATCCTCGAGAAGGACCACCTGGTCGAGGTGATCAGCCAGTCGGGCGAGACGGCCGACACGCTGGCGGCCCAGCGCGAGGCGCGCGGCCGGGGCGTCAAGACGATCGCCATCTGCAACGTCGTGGGCTCGATGATCACCCGCGAGGCGCAGGGCGTGATCTACACGCACGCCGGCCCCGAGATCGGCGTCGCCTCCACCAAGGCCTTCACGGGGCAGATCGCGGCCCTGTTCCTGCAGGCCCTGCACCTGGGGGTGGCCCGCGGCGCCCTCACCCTCGAGGAATCGAAGGAGCACATCAAGAACCTGCTCCACCTGCCGACGCAGATCGAGCAGGTCCTGGCGAAGGACGCCGAGATCGAGGAGATCGCCAAGGACTACCACCGGGCGTCGGACTTCCTCTACCTCGGGCGCGGCATCAACTACCCGATCGCCCTCGAAGGCGCCCTGAAGATGAAGGAGATCTCCTACATCCACGCCGAGGGGTACCCGGCCGGCGAGATGAAGCACGGCCCGATCGCCCTCATCGATCGCAGCCTGCCGGTGGTCGCCCTGGTCTTCGGCGACACGCTCTACGAGAAGATGATGACGAACCTCGAGGAGGCCCGGGCGCGCGACGGCGCGATCATCGCCGTCACCCACGAAGGGAACGACGAGGTGCCGCGCCGCGCCGATCGCACCATCACCGTGCCGCGGACCTCGGACCTCCTGACGCCGATCCTGGCCGTCCTCCCGCTCCAGCTCCTCGCCTACCACATCGCCCTGCGGCGCGGCTGCGACGTCGATCAGCCGCGCAACCTGGCCAAGTCCGTCACGGTGGAGTAGGGGCGCGCTCCGCGATCCGGATGGATCCGATCACCGTCTCGAAGGCGGAGGCGTCCTCCGGCCTATAGTCCACCTTGGAGATCATGATGATGCCTGCAACTCCATCGCGCCCCAGGAAGGCGAGCGTGTTCTTGATATCCACCCTCTTGCCGTCGACGAGCGGAACTCGGTACTCCACGATGGGCCACTCGCCCCGCTCGAAGCGCGTGATGTCGGTCATCTGGCCCGCCTCACCGCGCTTGAAGGTTTCCCACAGGAGGTCCCTGGCTTGGTTCGCGTCGATGCGATCGACCGTCGCGAGGGCGACCCAGAGGACCAGGCCGGTCTTCTCGATCCGCCCATTCCATTGATTCCCCGTGACTCGCTGCTGCGTGATCTCGTGACCCGTTCTGTCGAATTCGTAGAGCGGCGTCATCTCGAAAACAGCACCGGGAGCCTCGATGAGGACGCCCCACTCCTTCCCCGGAGCCTGAAAAAAGAACGGCTCCGGCGGAGGGATAGGGGCGGAGACAGCGATGGATCCCGCCCGCGAGTCCCGGCCCATCTCCACGATGCGCGCCGAATCCACGATGGTGTCGAAGACCACACGGTCCCTGGCCATGCGGCCGTCCTTCGACAGATGGGTCTCGATCCACACTCCGTCGTGTGACATGTAAGTGCTCACGTTGTCCATCCGGACCGCCTCGCCCGGCGATCCTGAGGTGGTGTATTCGACGAGGGCCATGTTCTTCCGCTCGGTGAAGCGAACGTCCTGCGGACGAGGCGTCGCTCGTTTTGCGCGGCTCCAGTAGAAGGCGCGGCACGTCTCTGCGCCCCCTTTGCCTTCGGCCTTCTCCAGAAAAATGGAGAGCACCACACCCGTTCGCTTGTTCTCGCCGAAAACGCGGATCCCCGTCAGATCCTTTCGGGTGGCCCGCTCCTCGAACTCGAATCCGGGCAGATCGACGACCAGGGACCATGATCGTCCGGGATAGGTCAGCTTTCTCAGGGTCGGCTGCGCCCGTCCGGGAGGAACGTCCGACGGGAGCCCGAGGGAGAACAGCGACAGCAGCACCAGCGATGGCAGCCCGATCCGGCGCATGGTCACCTCGTGTCTCCCGGGAGGACCCGTCCACCCGGAGGCTATCCGCGGACCCGACACCAGTCAACCCGCATTCGCTTACGGAGGCGTCAGGCGCGCGAGCCGCCCCGGGGACGCCGCAGGCGCGTCCCGGCGGTGTGCGATAATCCGCGCATGGATCCACTTCTCGATCCGCTCAACCCGCAGCAGCGGGAGGCGGTGGAGCACGCCGAGGGGCCGCTGCTCATCGTGGCCGGGGCCGGGTCGGGCAAGACCCGGGTCATCGTGCACCGCCTCGCCCATATCCTGGCCCGGGGCCTCGCCCCGCCGCACCAGGTCGTGGCGGTGACCTTCACCAACAAGGCGGCCGGCGAGATGAAGGAGCGCGTCGAGCGCCTGGTCGGCGCCGACCGGGGGGGCGCGCAGGTGTCCACCTTCCATTCCTGGTGCCTGCGGTACCTGCGCCGGCACGCCGATCGGCTCGGCTTCTCGAACGATTTCCTGGTCTACGACGAGTCCGACCAGGCGGCGCTCGTCAAGGAATGCCTGGCCGAGCTGTCGATCGACGACGCCTCGTTCACCCCGCGGATGTTCCGCAACCGCATCAGCAGCGCCAAGAACCAGGGGCTCGACCCCGAGGCGTTCGAGCGCGCCAAGGAGGGGCTGCAGGACGACCTGGTCTCGAAGGTCTACGCGCTCTACCAGAAGCGGCTCAAGGCCTGCGACGCCATGGACTTCGACGACCTGATCGGCAAGGCCCTCGAGCTGTTCGCCGCGCGCGACGACCTGGCGCGCGCCGCCGCCGAGCAGGTGCGCTACCTGATGGTGGACGAATACCAGGACACCAACCGGCCCCAGTACCGGCTGATCCGCCACCTGGCCGCGGCGCACGGCAACGTGTGCGCCGTGGGCGATCCCGACCAGTCGATCTACCGTTTCCGCTTCGCCGACATCAACAACATCCTGTCGTTCGAGGAGGACTTCCACGGCACCCGCATCATCAGGCTGGAGCAGAACTACCGCTCCACCGGCAACATCCTCGAGGCGGCGACCGCCGTGGTGCGCCACAACCGGAGCCGCATCGACAAGGCCCTGTGGTGCGACGCGCCCGCCGGCGCGCCGCTCGAGCTCCTGGCTGCCGTGGACGAACGGCACGAGGCGGAGCGCATCGTCGGCCGGATCCAGGGGCTGCGGCGCGAGCACGGACTGGAGGAGATCGCCGTGCTGTACCGGACGAACGCCCAGTCGCGCGCGCTGGAAGAGACCCTGGCGCGCCACCGCGTGCCCTACATCATCGTCGGCGGCACGCGCTTCTACGATCGCAAGGAGGTGAAGGACGTCCTGGCCTACCTGCGCGCCCTCCTGAACCCGCGCGACGACGTCAGCCTGCGCCGCATCGCCAACGTGCCGGCTCGGGACATCGGCCGGACGACGCTCGACGTGGTCGCCGAGGTGGCCCGGGAGGCGTCGGCGCCGTTCGAGGGGGCGATGCGCAGGACGCTGGAGGCGGGACGCGTCGCGGGGCGCGCCGCCAGGGCGCTTCAATCGTTCCTGGACCTGATGGGCGGCCTGCGCGCCTCGATCGCCACGAACACCCCTGGGCGCCTGGCGGCGGCGATCATCGAGCGCACCGGGTTCGAGGCGTATCTCGAGAAGACCGCGCCCGGGGACGCCGCCTCGCGCGTCGAGAACCTGCGGGAGCTGGTCACCGCCGTCTCCGCCTGGGACGGTGTCGAGGATGGCCTCAAGGCCTTCCTCGATCGCACCGCGCTCCTGTCCGAGACCGAGAACGTGCAGGGAACCTCGGGCGTGCGGCTGATGACGCTGCATTCGGCCAAGGGGCTCGAGTTCCCCGTCGTGTTCATCGCGGGCCTGCAGGAGAACCTCTTCCCGCACGCGCGATCCGGCGAGGAGCACGACGACATCGAGGAGGAGCGCCGCCTGTTCTACGTCGGCATGACGCGCGCCCGGACGCGCCTCATCCTGACCCGGGCGCTCACCCGCCGCTTGTACGGCGAGCCGAAGCCCGCCGAAGCGTCCCGCTTCCTCCGGGAGATCCCGTCCCGCCTGCTCCGCGAGAGCGCCCTGGACGAGGACGCCCAGGCCGCCCCCTATGCCGCCCGCATCCTGGGGGCCGCCGAGGCGATCGGCAGGCGCCGCGCCGCGGCGCGGACCCGCGACGACGAGTCGCAGCTTCTGCCGGAGGACGCCGGAGCCGCTCCGGCGGCCGGGACCGCCTCGCAGTTCAGCCTGGGATCGCGGGTGCAGCACCCCGAATACGGTGTCGGCACGGTGATCGGGGTCGAGGGGAGCGGCGAGCGCCTGAAGCTGACCGTGTCGTTCTCGATCTACGGCTCCAAGAAGCTCCTGCCGCGCTACGCCCAGCTCGAGAAGCTCTGAGCCGGGGGTGATCGGTCTATAATTCGTTCTCCCGGGCGACGTGGCGACGAGGGGCCGCAAGGCGCCACCGGGCCGTGGCTCAACACCAAGGAGATCGCCGGTGAACCCGAAAAATCCAGGCGCGCTGCTCGGCACCATCCTGTGCTTCATGGCGGCCGGCTTCATCGGGGCGACGGCCCGGGCCACGGCCGCGAGCACCGTGGAGCCGGACTTTGTCTACACCTCGCCCGCGACGATCGAGGAGGCGCAGGGGATTCTGAAGCGCCTCGGGCACCTCAGGGCGGGGGCGTACGAGCGTGGAGTCGTCGATGCCTCGACGCGCGATGCCCTCATGGAGTTTCAGCGCACTCACACCTTGAGGCCGACGGGGCGGGTCGACGGCGAGACCCTGACGCAGCTCCTGCAGCACGGGCGGGCGACCGGCGGCGGGGCTCTCGTCCTGAAGGGGGTCTATTTCGACACCGGCAGCGCCCGGCTGGACGGCGAGTCCTTGCGGGTTCTCGACCAGGTCGCCCGATCTCTCAAGGCGAATCCCCGCGTCGTGATCGGGATCTCCGGCCATTCCGACTCGACCGGCGCGGCCGCCTTCAACCGGCAGCTCTCGAAGGCGCGCGCCGACGCGGTGCGCGCCTACCTGATCAGCAAGGGCGTGTCGGCCTCCCGCCTCGAGACCAGGGCGTATGGATCGAGGCAGCCGATAGCGGACAACGACACGCGGGCGGGCCGTGCCGAGAACCGCCGCGTCGAGCTGGAGCCGTTGAGCTGAGAACCGGGCCGGGGACGGAGCCCTGAACACCTCCCGTCGGCCGTCATGACCTGCCCGCACGACCCCTGCGTTCCGGCGTACGCCGACTTGCAGGTTACAAGATCGTCAGGCGGTTGCCTTCCCCTTCCCCCATCACAAGATTGAGCCTCCGCGCGGGGGGTGGTTCGCGCACAGGCAGTGATCGCAGGCTCGAATGGGGGAATCGCCATGCTGACGGCCGTCCTGTTGCTGCTCGGAGGGGTGCTGATGCTGGTCGGGGGCGTGATGCTCATCATCAACGCCTTCAAGGTGAGCGTCGTCTGGGGCCTGGGCGTGCTCTTCCTGGCGCCGGTCGGCCTGGTCTTCCTGGTGAAGAACTGGCAGGAGAACAAGAAGTCGTTCTTCATCCAGGTCGCCGGGCTGGCCCTCGTGGTGGTGGGCGTCGTCCTGGGGCATCCGGCGCCGACGCAGTAGCCCAGGGAGGTCCGCGCGGCGCGGGGGGGCCGGGACCCGGATCAGTCGTGCGTCAGCCTGCGGTACTTGATGCGGTGCGGCTGGTCCGCGTCGACGCCGAGGCGCCGCCGGTGGTCCGCCTGGTAGTCCTGGTAGTTCCCCTCGAACCAGACGACCCGGCTGTCCCCCTCGAACGCCAGGATGTGCGTGGCGATGCGGTCGAGGAACCAGCGGTCGTGGCTGATCACCACGGCGCAGCCGGCGAACTCCAGGAGCGCCTCCTCGAGCGCCCGCAGCGTGTCGACGTCGAGGTCGTTGGTCGGCTCGTCCAGGAGCAGCAGGTTGGCGCCGCTCTTCAGCATGCGGGCCAGGTGGACCCGGTTCCGCTCCCCCCCTGAAAGGTCCTGCACCCGCTTCTGCTGGTCCGGCCCCTTGAAGTTGAAGGACGCCACGTAGGAGCGCGAGTTCAGCGAGCGCTTGCCGAGCTGCAGCACCTCGTTCCCTTCGGCGATCGCCTCCCAGACGTTCTGACTGCCCTTGAGGACGTCCCGGCTCTGGTCGACGTAGGCCAGCTTCACGGTCTCGCCGACGCGCAGGCTGCCGGAGTCCGGCGTCTCCTGCCCGGTGATCATCCGGAACAGCGTCGTCTTGCCGGCCCCGTTCGGCCCGATGACGCCGACGATCCCCCCGGGGGGCAATCTGAACGACAGATCGTCGAACAGCAGGAGATCGCCGTAGCCCTTGCGCAGGCGGTCCGCCTCGACGACGACGCCACCAAGCCGCGGGCCGGGCGGGATGTAGATCTCCACCGTCTCCGGGAGCTTGTCCATCTCCTGAGCCAGGAGCTGCTCGTAGGCGTTCACGCGCGCCTTGCTCTTGGCCTGGCGGGCGCGCGGCGCCATGCGCACCCATTCCAGCTCGCGGGCCAGCGTCCGCTGGCGGGCGCCCGCCGCCTTCTCCTCCTGCGCCAGGCGGGTCTTCTTCTGGTCGAGCCACGAGGAGTAATTCCCCTCCCAGGGAATCCCCGCCCCGCGATCGAGCTCGAGGATCCAGCCGGCGACGTTGTCCAGGAAGTACCGGTCGTGCGTGACCGCCACGACGGTGCCGGGATAGTCCTTGAGGAAGCGCTCGAGCCAGGCGACCGATTCGGCGTCCAGGTGGTTCGTGGGCTCGTCCAGCAGCAGGAGGTCGGGGCGCTGCAGGAGCAGCCGGCAGAGCGCCACGCGCCGCCTCTCGCCGCCCGAGATGGCGGTGACGTCGGCGTCGGGGGGCGGGCAGCGCAGCGCGTCCATGGCGATCTCGAGCGTGCGGTCGAGTTCCCAGGCGTTGGCGTGGTCGATCTGGTCCTGCACCTTCGCCTGCTCCTCGAGCAGGCTCTCCATCTCGTCCCCCTCGAGCGGCTGGCCGAGCCGGTCGCTGATGGCGTTGAAGCGGTCGAGGAGCGCCCGCGTCCCGGCGACCCCTTCCTCGACGTTGCCGAGCACCGTCTTCTTCGGATCGAGGCGCGGCTCCTGGGACAGGAACCCGATCCGGATCCCTTTCGCCGGGAACGCCTCTCCCATGAACTCGTGGTCCTCGCCGGCCATCACGCGCAGGAGCGAGCTCTTCCCCGAGCCGTTCGGGCCGATGACGCCGATCTTGGCGCCGAAGTAGAACGACAGCCAGATCCCCTTGAGGATCTCGCGCTTCGGAGGGACCACCTTGCGCAGGTCTTTCATCGTGAAAATGAACTCGGGCATCAACCGTCCTTTCGACCGTAGTGTTCTCTAAGGTAGTCCACGATGGCGTCCGACTCGACCACGACCTGGCCCCGATCCGCGTCCACCAGGACCGGAACGAGCGTCTGGCCCGAGACGGCGACCACCCGGTCGCGCCGGGCATGGCGGCTGGGAACGGTCCGCACGACGTAGTCGAGTCCCAGGTCGTCGAGGACGACGCGGACCCTCTCGCAGAACGGGCATCCTTCGAACTGATAGAGCTCCAGCACGCGCGGGATTATAGCCGCCTGCGGCCGCGGATCAGGAGCGCGCACGAATACTCGGACAGGCTCCTAGGCCTGCGGTCCCCAGCGCATGCCCTTCAGGCTGTCGCGGGCCGTGGCAATGGTCGTCTCGATCTGCTCGTCCGTGTGGGCCAGGGAGACGAACAGCGCCTCGTACTGGGAGGGGGCCATGTAGATGCCGCGCTCGAGCATGCGGCGGAAGTAGGCCGCATAGCGGCGCGTGTCCGATCGGGAGGCGCTCTCCCAGTCGACCGGATCGTGCGACGTGAAGAACAGGGTCAGGAGCGAACCGACGCGGGTCACGCGCGCCGGCGTTCCCGACTCCTCGGCCGCCGCCTCGAGGCCCCGTGCCAGGCGGGCGGACAGCCGCTCCAGGGCGGCGTACACCCCCGGCGCGCGCAGTCCCTTGAGCATGGCGATGCCGGCGCGCATCGCCAGCGGGTTCCCGGCCAGCGTTCCGGCCTGGTAGACGTCCCCCTCCGGCGCCACGCGGTCCATGATCTCCTCGCGCCCTCCGTAGGCGCCGATCGGCAGCCCGCCGCCCAGGATCTTCCCCAGGGTCGTCAGGTCGGGAGCGATGCGGTACAGCTCCTGCGCTCCGCCGGGCGCCAGCCGGAAGCCGGTGATCACCTCGTCGAAGATCAGGAGGATGCCGTGCCGGGAGGAGATCTCGCGCAGGCCTTCCAGGTAGCCGGGCTTGGGAGCGATGACCCCCATGTTGGCCGCCACCGGCTCGACGATGACGCAGGCGATCTCCCTGCCGCGCTCCTTCGCCAGCGCCGCGAACCCGTCCAGGTCGTTGTAGGGGACGACGAGCGTCTGCTCCGCCACCCGCGCCGGCACTCCCGGCGTCCCCGGGAGGCCGAGGGTCGCGACGCCCGAGCCCGCCTTCACGAGGAGCGCGTCCACGTGGCCGTGGTAGCAGCCATCCATCTTGACGATCAGGTCGCGCCCGGTGAACGCGCGGGCCAGCCGAAGCGCCGACAGCGTCGCCTCGGTCCCCGAGTTGACCATGCGGACCTTCTCGATGCCCGGGACCGTCTCGACCACCAGCCGCGCCAGCTCGACCTCGTGCGGGTTCGGCGCGCCGAACGATGTGCCGTGCGTCGCCGCCTCCTGCACCTCGCGCACGATGTCCGGGTGCGCGTGGCCCAGGATCAGGGGGCCCCAGGATCCGACGAAGTCGATGTACTCGTTGCCGTCCACGTCCTGAAGGATGGCGCCGTGGCCCCGCGCGAAAAACAGCGGGTCGCCGCCCACCGCCTTGAAGGCGCGCACCGGCGAGTTCACCCCGCCCGGGATGACCTGGCGGGCCTTCTCGAAGAGGCTGCGGGAGACGTTGCCCATGATCCTTGTGACGGCCTGAAGGGAGCGCCCGGACGGGCGTTCATTTCGCGAGCAGGCGCGCGGCCTCCTTGGCGAAGTAGGTGACGATCAGGTCGGCCCCCGCACGCCGGATGGCGACGAGCGATTCCAGGACGGCGCGATCGTGATCGATCCAGCCGTTCCGCGCCGCGGCGACCAGCATCGCGTACTCGCCCGAGACGTGATACGCCGCCACAGGCACGTCGACCGCCTGCCGCACGCGGTGGATGACGTCGAGGTACGGAAGGGCCGGCTTCACCATGACCATGTCGGCGCCTTCCTCGATGTCGAGCCGCACTTCCCTCAGGGCCTCGCGCACGTTCGCCGGGTCCATCTGGTGGCTGCGGCGATCGCCGAATTTCGGCGTCGATTGCGCCGCCTCGCGGAAGGGTCCATAGAACGCCGAAGCGTACTTCGCGGCATACGACAGGATCGGCACCTGGTCGAACCCCGCGGCGTCGAGCGCCCGGCGGATCGCCGCCACCCGGCCGTCCATCATGTCCGACGGGGCCACGATATCGGCGCCGGCGCGCGCCTGGGAAACCGCGGTTTTCGCCAGCAGCTCGAGCGACGGGTCGTTGAGGATGTCGTCCCCCTGCACGACGCCGCAGTGCCCGTGGTCCGTGTACTCGCAGAGGCAGACGTCGGCGATCACCAGCATCCCTTCGGCGCCTTTCCTGATCGCCGCGGTCGCCTCCTGGACCACGCCGTGCGGATCGTAGGCCCCGGAGGCCTTCGCGTCCTTCGACGGCGGGATGCCGAACAGGATGACCGCCGGCACTCCGAGCGACCGCGCCTCCTGCGCCTCGGCCACCGCCTCGTCCACCGAGAGATTGAACTGCCCCGGCATCGAGCCGATCTCCCGCCGCACCCGCTTCCCCGGGCAGACGAACAGCGGATGGATGAGGTCCCCGGCCGACAGGTCGGTCTCGCGGACCAGCGACCGGATCGCCCCGGTCCGCCTCAGGCGCCTCGGGCGCTGCGCGGGGAACGCCATCAGCCGGCTTCCTGCCCGGGAGCCCGCCCGAGAATTCGGCGGGGTGGCGCGACGCGCTCCGGGCGGCCGTCAGTCGTCATCGTCCCCCTCGTGGAAAAAATAGGCGGCGCAGAAGTCGCTGCAGAAGATCCGCCCGCTGCGCATGAACTTGTGCTCGTCGCAGATCATCTTGTGACAGATGGGACACTTGTGCAGGTAGGCGTCGTCCTCGCCGACGGAGCACTCCTTGCATTGCTTCACGCCGCAGCCCCTCGCAGACCGAACTAATTATAGGCCACCCCTCGATCCACCGTACGGGAAACACCTGCATCGAGTTGCGGGACGGGGCGGGGTGCCGGGGTGTGCCTCATGCTCGCACGCGAAGCGCATTCGATATCCTTCCAATGCGCATGGCCTGTCAGCAGCCTTCGCGAGTGAGCATGAGGCGCGCCGCGCTGCGCCCCGCCACCCGCGACTGGAGAGGGGTTGGCTTTTGCCGCAGTTGACAGGGTTGTGACCCTCCCCTAGAATCATCGGTCACGCTGCAAGGCGGTGTAGCTCAGATGGTTAGAGCACGCGGCTCATATCCGCGGAGTCCGGGGTTCGAATCCCTGCACCGCTACCAGACGCCCCTTGATGGATCTCCCGCGGGCTTCGCGTACTCCTGGCCGGCGACGGAGAGCCGCTCTATGATCGGGACACGATGAAGAACGTCACCGGTACGGTCGAGCGCCAGGCACGCCGGACCATCGCCCGCTACGACATGCTGCGCCCGCGCGAGCGGGTGCTGGTCGCCGTGTCGGGCGGCCCCGACTCGACGGCCCTGCTGTCGGTGCTGCGCCGCCTGGCGCCCGAGATGAAGCTCGATCTGCACGTCGCCCATCTGGACCACGGCTGGCGCGGACGCGCGTCGGCGCGGGACGCCGAATTCGTCCGGCGCATGGCGACCCGCATGCGCCTGCCGGTGACCGTCGGCCACCTGGGGACCCGGGTCTGGCAGACGCGCGAGGGACGGCAGTCGTCGCGCGAGGCGCGGGCTCGCGAGCTGCGGCAGAGCTTCCTGCTCGAGACGGCGCGCGAGATCGGGGCGCAAAAGGTGGCGCTGGGCCACACCCGCGACGATCAGGCGGAAAGCCTGCTGCTGCGCCTGCTGCGCGGATCGGGGCCGCGGGGACTCGCCGGGACGTACCCGGTCGTCGATGGCGTGATCGTCCGGCCGCTCATCGACGTCAGGCGCCGGGATATTCTCGCCTACCTTCGGGAACGGCGCCTGTCCTACCGCGTGGATGCCACCAACCGCGACCTGTCCCTGGCGCGCAACCGCGCGCGGCGGCGCCTGATCCCGCTCCTGGAGCGGGAATTCAACCCGAACGTCGTCGAAGCGCTGGCGCACGCCGCCGATCTCCTGCGCGACGAGGATGGCTTCCTGGGAGAGCTGGCCGCGAACAAGTACCGCGAGATCGCCACGCGGCGGGGCGAGAGCGTGGTCCTGGAGGGCCGGGCCCTGCAGGAGCTGCCGGTGCCCATCAGGCGGCGCATCCTGAGGCTGGCCCTCGCCGAGGCCCGAGGCGATCTGCGCCGGATCGCCCTGCAGCACGTCGAGCGGTCGCTGAGCCTTCTCGAGGAAAGACGGCGGCGCGGCCACGTGTCGTTGCCCGGCGGCACCGCCGTCGACATGCAAGGGGACCAGCTGCGCATCGCCCGGCGCCCTGCGGAAAGCGGCGACACGCCTTCGGGCGGGGGGGCCTCCCCCCGCGAGGCTCTCTGTCCGGTGCCCGGCGAGGTGGTCCTGCCCGGCTTCGGCCTGGGGCTCAAGGCCTCGGTCGTGCCGCGCGAGCAGTTGCGCCTGGACTTCCGGACCGCCGGCCGCGAGCGCGCCTACCTGGACGCCGATCTGATGCCCGGGCCGCTCCTCATCCGGCCGCGGCGCCCGGGCGATCGGTTCGTGCCGCTGGGGTCGCCGGGGACGCGCAAGGTCAAGGCGTTCCTGATCGATCGCAAGGTGCCGGTGGACGAGCGCGGCCGCATCCCCCTGGTGCTGTCGGGCGATCGCATCGCCTGGGTCATGGAACACGAAATCGACGATCGCTTCAAGATCACCGAGACGACCAGGCGCGTCCTGGTCCTGGAGAAGACATCCGGATGAAGCTGTCACGAGAGATCCTGCGTTCCGAGGCCGAGATCGCCGAGCGCGTCCAGCAGATCGGCAAGGAGATCACCGAGGCCTATGCGGGCCAGGAGATCTCCGTCCTCGGCGTCCTCAAGGGAGCGTTCGTCTTCCTGGCCGATCTGACGCGCCAGATCCAGCTGCCGATGGAGGTCGGCTTCGTCGAGAGCGTCGCCTCCCGCCGCTCCGACAGCTTGACCGAGATCGTCTTCTCGACGTCCCTGCGGTTCACCTCGTCCTTCCGCATC
The DNA here is from genome assembly GCA_036001465.1 of Candidatus Polarisedimenticolia bacterium. Classification (NCBI taxonomy): domain Bacteria; kingdom Pseudomonadati; phylum Acidobacteriota; class Candidatus Polarisedimenticolia; species Candidatus Polarisedimenticolia bacterium. The sequence continues at coordinate 1,878 of DASYUH010000033.1, read as the reverse complement.
GAGGGGATGCACCTCCTGCTCGTGGAGGACATCCTCGACACCGGCGTGACCCTGGCCTACCTGTGCGAGCAGATCCAGCTCTACGGTCCCCGATCGCTGCGGGTCTGCACGCTGCTCGACAAGCCGCACCGCCGCAAGGTCGATTTCAGCCCGGATTTCGTCGGTTTCAAGGTCCCCGATCGGCACGTGGTCGGATACGGGCTCGACTACCAGGGAAAGTACAGGAACCTCCCGTACCTGACGTACGTCGACTAGGAGCCTTTGGACCGGCTGCCGGCCCCGGGCGCGCCGCGTCCCGTGCCCGCTCGGCGGGGGTGGACCCCCGATCCATGGATTGAAAGGCGGACGGTTTCGGTCTATATTGAAGCCTTGCAAAGGAGCCCCAGCCGTTGAATACGCTTTTGAAGAACATCGCCTTCTGGACCCTCATCATCCTGGCGGTCCTCTTCTTCTATAAGTTCCTGAGCGCCAACCGCCCGGACCAGGTCGAGATCTCGTTCAGCCAGTTCATGGCGGACGTCGAGGCCGGCCGGGTCAGCAAGGTCACGATCACGGGCAACGAGATTGCCGGCGAGTACGCCGGAACCGGCCCGGACGGCCTGCAGAAGCGGTTCACCACGTACGCTCCCGATTACGACGATCTGGTCAAGGACCTGCGCAAGTCGAACATTGCCATCGACGCGCGCAAGCCCAAGGACTCGTCCTACGTGGTCACCCTCCTGGGCTGGCTGCCCATCTTGTTGATGCTGGGCGTCTGGATCTTCTTCATGCGGCAGATGCAGAGCGGGGGCAACAAGGCCCTGTCCTTCGGCAAGTCCAAGGCCCGGCTGTCGTCGAGCCAGGCCAAGAAGGTCACGTTCAAGGACGTCGCGGGCGTCGAGGAGGCCAAGGAAGAGCTGGAGGAGATCATCGAGTTCCTGAAGGAGCCCCAGAAGTTCCAGAAGCTCGGAGGGAAGATTCCGAAGGGCGTCCTGCTGATGGGCCCGCCGGGGACCGGCAAGACCCTCCTCGCGAGGGCGATCTCGGGCGAGGCGAACGTGCCGTTCTTCTCGATCTCCGGGTCCGACTTCGTCGAGATGTTCGTCGGCGTCGGCGCCGCACGGGTCCGCGACCTGTTCGAGCAGGCGAAGGCGAGCGCCCCCGCGATCGTCTTCGTCGACGAGATCGACGCGGTCGGACGGCACCGCGGCGCCGGGCTCGGCGGCGGCCACGACGAGCGGGAGCAGACGCTGAACCAGCTCCTGGTGGAGATGGACGGCTTCGACCAGCGCTCCACCGTGATCCTGATGGCGGCCACGAACCGTCCCGACATCCTCGACCCGGCGCTGTTGCGGCCCGGACGGTTCGACCGGCAGATCGTGATCGACCGGCCCGACATCGAGGGTCGCAAGGCGATCCTCGCGGTCCACGCGAAGGGCAAGCCGCTCGAGCCCGAAGTCGACCTTGGCATCCTCGCCCGCCGGACGCCCGGGTTCACGGGCGCGGACCTCGCGAACGTGATCAACGAGGCGGCGCTGCTCGCGGCCCGGCGATCGAGGACCGGCATCTCGATGAAGGAGGTCGAGGAGGCGGTCGACCGCGTGGTGGCGGGACCGGAGCGGAAGAGCCGCGTGATGAGCGAGGAGGAGCGCCGGCTGATCGCGTACCACGAGGGCGGGCACGCGCTGGTGGCGCACGTCCTCCCGAACACCGACGAGGTCCACAAGATCACCGTGATCCCGCGGGGCCGGGCGCTCGGGTACACCCTGACCCTGCCGGAGCAGGACCGGTTCATGATGACCCGGGAGCAGCTCCGCGACGAGCTCGCGATGTTGATGGGCGGCCGCGTCGCCGAGGAGATCGTGGCCGGCGACATCTCGACCGGCGCTGGGAACGACA